>JAWOKW010000347.1:0-3755 GCA_033854095.1 Candidatus Methanoperedens sp.
AAAGAAGAACTTGAACAGTGCGTAGAATTCGGCAGGAGTTTTGCGAAAGGCTTAATTGGTCATGAGTGAATTCGATGTTTAACTCGATATAAGCGGAGGACTATAATATGGCAATAGACCCTGTTTGTGGAATGACTGTTGATGAAAAGACCGCGCAGAACAAGAGCGATTATAAAGGGAATTCTTATTATTTTTGCAGTGCTGGCTGCAAGAAAACATTTGATGCAGACCCTGAAAAATATCTGAAAGGCGCACCGCCTAAAGGAATGCCAGCCAAGAAGCCCTGGTGGAAATTCTGGTAGCATATAGAGAACTTGTTGAGCAAATCCTGCGAAAAGAGATTACAAACCAGCATCAATTGAATGCCGCCAAAAAGGCAGTCAGCTTACGCTATAAACTTTCCTCGCTACCCAGCAATTCCCAGATACTTGCATCGGCTAAGGATACTGAAAAAAAGGACATTCTCGAACTGCTCCAGCTTAAACCTGTCAGGACGCTCTCAGGCGTGGCTGTGATAGCAGCAATGACATCTCCTGCTCCATGCCCCCATGGATTGTGCGTTCCCTGCCCTGGAGGTCCTGGCTCAAGATTCCAGTCACCTCAGAGCTACATGGGAGCAGAGCCTGCCGCAAGACGGGCATTTGAGAACGATTTTGACCCCTATATGCAGGTTACCTCTCGCTTAAAACAGCTTTCGCAGATAGGTCATCCTGTAGAAAAAGCAGAACTCATCATAATGGGAGGAACATTCACATCCCGCACGCTGTGCTACCAGCAGTGGTTCGTGAAGCGTGCTATCGAAGCTATGAATGATTTTTATGGTATTGATTGGAGAGTGAGAAAAAATTATGTTTCACTTGAAGAAGTCCAGTCAGCTAACGAAAGTTCGCGCATCAGCAATACAGGGATTACTATAGAGACAAGACCAGACTGGACTGAAAAAGAACACATCGATACCATTCTTGAGCTTGGAGTGACAAAAGTAGAGATAGGTGTGCAGAGCACGTATGATTTCATTCTCGCAAGGATACAGCGCGGCCATACAGTAGCAGATAGCGCAGAAGCTAACATGAGGCTACGTGACAGCGGTTTGAAGGTCGGGTTCCATATGATGCCCGGGCTTCCAGGAGCAAGTGCAGAACTGGATTTGCGCATGTTCAGGACATTATTTGAGGATGAGCGCTTTAAGCCTGATTACCTGAAGATATACCCGACACTTGTGACAGAAGGAACGCAGCTTCATAGGATGTGGGAACTTGGGGATTATGAACCGCTTGAAGTTGAGGAAACCATAGAACTGCTTGCAAAGGTCAAATCCATACTGCCGAAATGGGTGCGTTTGCAGAGGATACAGCGCGACATACCTGCATACCAGGTGCTTGCAGGAATAAAGAAAAGTGATATAAGGCAGCTTGCAAAAGAACGGCTTCTTGAAATGGGGGGGAAATGCCGATGCATCAGATGCCGTGAGGTTGGGCACAGGTCAGGAGTAAAGCCAGAGAACATCGAGCTGATTACAGAAGAATACACAGCATGCGGCGGAAAGGAACATTTCATTTCGTTTGAAGATATAGAGAAAGATATACTGATTGGATTTATAAGGCTGCGCTTTCCATGGTCGCCTCACAGGAAAGAGCTTGAAGGCGCTGCGCTTGTGCGTGAACTGCATGTTTACGGTTCAATGGTACCTCCAGGCTCAAGTGCTGGCGCTGACCAGTGGCAACACAGGGGATATGGAGAAGATCTACTTGCGCAGGCTGAGGATACAGCAAGTTCAGCAGGATATGAAAAGCTTGCAGTTACGAGCGGGATAGGAGTGCGGGATTATTACAGGAAGTTTGGATATGAGCGTGAGGGTGCGTTCATGACAAAAGGATTCTGACACTTTCTTTTTTGAACATAGTTCTAAACCCAAGAGCAGCAAGTTCGATCTCACCTGCTAGTAACATTAGTGCAGAGCTAAACTTACGGTCAGCACTATAAGGACAAAAAGAGTGATCATAACATACTTGATGTTTTTTTTCCATGCAAAATAGAGAGCAGATGCTATTACCCTGATGTAAGGAGTCAGCATCAATACAACCACACCTGCAGTTATGAACAGAAAAGCACTTTTTTGTGTATGTCCTCCCTGATATATAAAACTAAATAAATTCTGTCCATGCAGAAACACATCACTGTCCTGTGAAATATGCAGATTGCCATAGGAATAATAGAACATGATAATTCCTGTGATCTCAAGGAACACGCTGGCAGCGACCCCTACTATTAGCAAGAAGCTGGTAGCGGCCTCAAGCTTTGATTCACCGCTTCCTATAGTCAAATCGATGTCACCCCTTTGTATAGCATCTGTGCAATAAGAAAAATAACAATCACAAAAAAGAGAATTCTCAGCCTTTTGTCGCTGAGCCTGTTCATGACCCTCCCGCCCACTATCGCACCAATGGTCGTTCCGACAGCCATGGGAGCGATTAGTGTCAAATTTAAAAGACCTGAAAAGAGATAAACGCTTGCGCCAGCAAGCGCGGTCATGCCAATTATGAAGTTGCTTGTAGTAGTTGACACCTTTGGCGGCAGCTTCAGTATATTTTCCTGGACAGTTACCTTGAATGCTCCTGCTCCTATACCGAGCATGCCGGCAGCAAGTCCGGCTGCGAGCATTCCTGCTCCACCAGATAAAGCACTGCTCACCTTATATTCCACGACTTGTTTTTTTGCTTTATCAAAGTAGCTCCCTTTAAGCTCAAGCCACTCTGAGACCCTGTCCTGCTTTATGTGAGCAAAATCCTCTTTAGCTGGGCTTTTGAATTTGATAAAAGACGTGAGCAGGAATGCTGTGAAGAAAAAATACAGGTAGACCGGTTCAATTATTTTTGTAATCGTTGCGCCTATGATTGCACCTGTGATCGTGAACATTTCAAGATACATAGCAACTTTCACGTTGACGATTCTTTCCTTTACATAGGATGAAGCCGAAGCACTTGAGGTTGCTATAATGGTGACCATTCCACATGCTATGGCTTCCTTAACAGGTATCCCATATAAGACAAGCACAGGGGTAAGGATACTTGCACCCCCAAGACCTGTGAGCGCTCCTAAGAAACCCACGAATACGGACATAAAAAGCAGTGACAGCATATCCAGCAAGCTACCATCTCCATATCATAATCAGCATACCCCACACAAACTATACAGCAGTTGACCCGCAACGAGCAGCAGCACAAGAGCGAATATCCTGCTGATAGTTCTGGATGAAGTGTGCCTGAATATCACCCTTGAGCCGGTCTGTGCTCCCAGAAATGCTGCAGCTCCTGCATAAAATAACAGGCTCATTTCTATCTGCGTATAACTGAAACCTAAATGCCCAATGAATCCGGAAAAGGAAATAAAGGTAACGATGAACGATGAAGTGGCAACAGCCTCTTTAGTTTCAAACCCGATCATCATGAGCAGCGGTACGATAAAGGTTCCTCCACCTATGCCAGCAAGCGAGGAAGTAACTCCGATTAAAAAACCTGCACATGAGCTGAATGCTATCTTTTTCTTTTCTGTTACCCCTGTTGCAAATCCGATATGGTCAGATAAAAGTATCCGTATACTTGCAAAAAAAAGTATCGCAGAAAGCAGCATGATCAGGAGCGCTGTGTTCATGCGGAGCGCAAGATATGAACCTGCAAACGTTCCAGGTATGGAAGCGGCAATAATTGGGATTGCAGTTCTTGTTTTTACCAGCCGCTGTTTTAAATAAGTAATTG
>JAWOKW010000348.1:0-3023 GCA_033854095.1 Candidatus Methanoperedens sp.
ATTAAAGCAATGGATAATAAGGCGTCTGTCAAGATTCGAATTATGGGAAATGGGGAAGTCTCCGACCTGATTTATGATAAAATCAGAAATGAGTTAAAGCATTTCCAAGAGGCACAATGAATGAGCATATTTCCTGATACCAACTGGCCGTGCATAAAAGAACTTCTCAAGCCGGTTGATCTTGTGCTGAGTTATGACCTTGAGAAGATAAGGAGAATGGACATAGTTAGAAGAACAGAAATGTGGAACAGCATTACAGCAAACCAGCAGAAATTCGAGGAAAAAAAATGCGGAAATGTTGGATTAGACATTCATGCAGAAATCTCAGGAAAATTCATTCTGGCTAAATTGCTGCTGGCAACCGCTGCATATGTAAATACAGAGGATAACCTGATAATAAAAGATTTTAATGAGGTAGAATTGAATTTGCTAAAGGATCTTGAGAGATTCACCCCCTTTGATATCCTTTCAATTGATGAGAGCGCAGCCAGAATATTTAGAAAGGAAGGTGGATTGTACGAGCTGATAACAGAATATTACGAGAAAGGCTACAATGATCTTGACAAAATTTTGGAAAATCCTTCCATTTTGAGAGATTTAAAGGTTGCACTTAAGAACAGGTATGCCAAGATACAGAAAAAAATTACAGATATAACATGTACCTGTATTGAGCGATACGGTTTATCATGGTTAAAACCACAATTTTCATATAGGAAAAAAAATCGGGATAGAAGGGGGAGGGATAAGATCTGATATGTACGGCCTTTTCAATATTCCATTTTCAGTAAGACCAGGCGCCTTGGATGAACCATTAAACAAACAAATATCAAATCATCCAACGTTTTTATGCCTGCGCCCTTTGATACATAAAAAATCACCTGTCGAGCCATCAAGCGATCAAATACGGGATTTTCAAGAAATTGATATTCAAGTGTTATCCGGAATCGAACTGCTAAAACCAAATGAAAACGGGATTATTGACCTCTGGATAAAATCCAATATAGAAGGGGAAATACCAGTTAAATTCATATTGAAATACACGGACTGCTTGGATAGGTGGTATCAGGAGGAAAAGAAACTGTGGATAATTTTCGGAGAAATAAAAGAAAAACCTGTATCTCCGGAAGATTTTCCTGATAAACCTTCCCATCCATCCACTTTCCCCGTGGAATTAAATAAGCTCTATACCGATCCCAGCCTTATTGGAAAAGGGGGATTTGCCAGAGTATTCAAGGCAGTACGTAAGGACGGCAAAGTTGTTGCAGTTAAGATACCACAGACTCTGGATGAGGCAACTGGCAGAAGTTTCGTAAAGGATATTGCTGCCTGGCCGAACCTGATACATGATAATATTGTTTCTTTTTTTGATGCAAACATACTCCCCATTCCTTATCTTGAATTAGAGTATGTGGATGGAGGAAGTTTAGCAGAACTGCCGAAACCTGTTGAAATCATACAGGCATGTAAGATCGTTTTTTACATCGCTGAAGGTTTAAAGTACGCACATAATCAAGGTATATTACATAGGGATCTGAAACCGCATAACATAATGCTGACCAAGGATCTTGTTCCCAAAATAACTGATTGGGGAATGAGTAAAGTGATAGCAAAGTGCAAAACCACAACCGTTGGAGGTGGAGGCTGTACTCCAAAGTATGCAGCGCCTGAACAGATAGCACAAAAGCAATTTGGCAAAACAGACGCAAGAACTGATATTTATCAGCTTGGTATAACTTTCTACGAACTTGTGACAGGAAAGCTGCCCTTTGACGGGGAGAGTTTTATTGAAATAAGCAGTGCAATAGTAAACGATCCCCCTGAATTACCATCAAGTCTGAATCCAGAAGCAAAACCTGTTGAGAACATCGTACTCAAATGCATTGCAAAGAATCCTTCGCAACGTTACCAGAATGCCGATGAGTTACAAAAAGAACTTGCAAAGTACCTGAAATTGGAGTTCAAAAGATCGTTTGATAAGAGTTCGGAAAAGAATGACTTCACAAAAGCAAGGTTTTTTTTGGCTGATTTAGTTTGGTTCACTTTAAGGCAAAAAGATTACACTGAGGTCTTGAAATATCTCTCAATTTTAAAGGACTTCGTTAAGGTCGAAGAAAAAACAGAAATTATAAATTCAATAGACGAGCTTGATTTCAAGATAAAGGGAAATGGTGAACCAAGT
This sequence comes from Candidatus Methanoperedens sp., assembly GCA_033854095.1. Classification (GTDB taxonomy): domain Archaea; phylum Halobacteriota; class Methanosarcinia; order Methanosarcinales; family Methanoperedenaceae; genus Methanoperedens. The sequence goes on from JAWOKW010000348.1 coordinate 2,180, forward strand.
GAAGATTTTGTTGCTAGAATGAAAATAATCCTTTACGGGGTGCAGATGGGATGACCAAAAGAGGTATGATATGAGAAAAGCAATCGGAATTATAAGTTTAGTTGTATTGTTGTCATTAATATCAAATATCAGCGGTTTACCTATATCGGAAAATCATACGGACTCTGGTAATGTTTCAAATGCATCCATTTCAGGTAATAATCCTAATAAGCCGAAAGAATCACCGCAAAACCAAACAACAGTTCAGTCAGAACTTAAAAGCTCGTACCTCATTTTTATTGCGGGACTAATTGCTGGATTGGTAGTAGCTGGATTGGTATTTCTTATCAGGAGTAAATGGCAAGAGAAATCAGTCCCGCCATCAAAACCTGCTGGCACTACCCAGATCCCTAAATCAGTTTATGTTCATCCGAAAAGAATAATGTATAATCTGTTCACATGCGGCATGACAGATAAAGGGAACCGGGATAACAATGAGGATGCATGCGAGACATTCACCATATATCATTCATCTGGCCGATGGCATATTCTTGCAGTTGCTGATGGACTTGGAGGCCATAAAGCCGGAGAAATTGCAAGCAAGCTTGCGATAAATGCGTTAATTAAAGAGCTAAGAGAAATCATTAGCAGGCGTGGGCATGATAGGATTACCCGGAAAGACGTTGAAGAATTTCTGGCCAAAGCTTACCAGAAAGCCAATAATGAAGTATATTCTAAGAGCACTTCAGTGCCCGAACTTCATAAAATGGGCACAACATTGCTAACAGCATTATTGGACGATGAAGGCAAAGGTATCGTGGCAAATATTGGGGACAGCAGAGCATATCAGATAGGAAAAAGTATC
>JAWOKW010000349.1:0-3708 GCA_033854095.1 Candidatus Methanoperedens sp.
TCGTTAATCCATTCTTTTAATATTTGCATTTTTTAAAATTCATCTCATATAGTTATCAATTTATTTAATATTATACTATCTATTACGCTATTATGAGATATATAGTTTTATAACAACAAATTTCTAATTTAGAGCGAATTATATAATCAGTCCGCCATCCACACTGAGCACGGCTCCATTCACGAACTTTGCCTCATCTGAAGCAAGATACAGGTATGCATACGCCACATCTTTTGGTTCTCCCAGCCTGCGCAGCGGGGTCTTTTCTTTCATGATTTCAAGAACTTTTTCAGGCACATTTGCGGTCATTGGGGTCACTATGAATCCCGGAGCTACAGCATTGACCCGTACCCCTTTCTTTCCAAGCTCTTTTGCTAATGTCTTTGTCATGCCAATCAACCCTGCTTTTGCAGCAGCATAATTGACCTGACCGATATTGCCGTACAGCCCTACAACAGAAGAAGTATTTATAATCACACCGCTGCTCTGATTGATCATCACATCAACTACTGCCTGGATGCAGTTAAAAGCTCCTTTAAGATTGACATTGATGACCCTGTCCCACTGTTCTTCTGTCATTTTCGTTACAAGCGAGTCCTGAACAATACCTGCATTAGTAATAAGCACGTCGATTCTGCCATATTTCTCAAGCGTATCCCTGACCATCTGGCTTGATTGTCCTCTGTTTGAACAATCCAATTTTACGAACAGTCCACTGCTTCCGATATTCTCTATCTCTTCTACTGTTTTCTCGCCATTTTTTTCATTTATATCTGCCACAACAACCTTAGCTCCTTCCTGTGCGAATAGCAGTGCAGTTTCTCTGCCGATACCGCTTCCTGCTCCTGTGATGATGGCAACTTTATTCTCAAGTTTCATTTTATATTCACTTCTTTTTTGGCATAACTATATATTCGTATTATTACGAACAACATACTTATATTTTATGCATTACGTACTTTTAGAGTAAAAATACCTATGCTCAGCAGCCAATTTTTAGAATAGCTCCTTTAAAAAATGCCAAGCATTGCTATATTTGCAGAAACGCAATCAAAAACTATCTACTCGCATCACTGTCCTGCTAACTTCTTGGTATCAAGCAGCGATATGTGATAGTCCTTAGATATATCATATATAGCTTTCATCAAAGCATCATGTTCTTCCATACCAAGATGTATGAACGCTCTCTTCCTTTCCGAGATAGCAGTCAGTACATCAAATATATCCATCTCTTTTCACTCCCATGTCACTATTCAATTCAGGATTTTAGAAACCAGGCTGGCTCTCAGACATACAGCCCTCCATTTATATCAATCACCTGCCCCGTTATATAATCGCCTTCTCCACAGACAAGGTAAGCCACGGCACCTGCGACCTCTGAGGGTTTCCCAAGTCTTCCGAGAGGTATTTTTGCAATTATCTTTTCTATCACTTCAGCAGGAACAGATCTCACCATGTCTGTTTCTATAAATCCAGGTGCTACTGCATTCACGGTTATGCCCTTACCTGCGAATTCCTTTGCAAGTGTCTGTGTAAGACCTATTATCCCCGCCTTTGAAGCTGCATAGTTCGCCTGACCAAAGTTCCCCATCCTCCCTATAACAGAGGATATGTTCACAATTCGTCCATACTTTTGCGTAAGCATACCATCTATAACAGCTTTAGTACAGTTAAATGTGCCATCAAGGTTCACTGATAAGACCTCAGACCACATCTGCTGGGTCATCTTTGCAAAAGATTTATCCCTTGTTATTCCTGCATTATTTACTAATATATCGATTTTTCCGAACTGCCTGACCACTTCATCCCGCATCCTGTTAACCTGCTCACTATCGCTGATGTTCGCCTGGACAATGCATGAATGCCTGCCCATCGATTCTATCATTTTCGATACTTCCTTTGCATGCTCTTTAGTATCCATCAGGTCAATCATTCTGGACAGTTTTTCAAGCTCATCTATCGTACCTATCTGGTCTATCAGCCTTGAAACGTTCTCAGCATGTTCTCTTGTATTCTGATAATTAATAGCGACATCTGCCCCCTCCTGCGCTAACCTCAATGCAATCGCTTTTCCGATACCACGTGAGCCGCCTGTAACAAGAGCGACCTTACCTTTCAATCCTGAACCATTATTTTCCATGTTCTACCTCTTTATCACCATTGCAATACCCTGTCCTCCTCCAATACACAGGGCTGCAAGCCCGTATGTACTATTTCTTCTTATCAATTCATGCAGAAGTGTAACTAAAATCCTTGTCCCGCTTGCTCCTATGGGATGCCCAAGAGCTATAGCCCCACCATTGACATTGACAAGCTCAGGATTCAAACCAAGCTCTCTGATAACCGCGATCGACTGCGCTGCAAAAGCTTCATTCAGTTCTACAATGTCAAGCCTGTCCATAGAAATACCCGCACGCTCAAGGGCTTTTTCAGTGGCGCAGACAGGACCCATACCCATTATTTCAGGAGGTATGGCGCAGAAACCATAGCTCTCGATAGCAGCTAGAGGCTTAAGCCCCCTATCAAAAGCCTTTTCTTCAGACATCAAAAGAACAGCAGCAGCCCCATCATTGATACCTGAAGCGTTACCTGCTGTTACTGTGCCGTTCTTTTTAAAAGCAGGTTTCAGTTTCGAAAGTATCTCCTTTGTAGTGCCAAATCTTGGAAATTCATCAGTACCAAAGAGAACAGCTTCACCTTTTGGCTGCGGGACCTCTACAGGAACGATCTCTTCTTTGAATTTACCTGCCTTGATTGCTGCTTCAGCCCTGTTCTGGCTTTTTGCAGAGAATTCATCCTGCTCCTCACGTGTAATGCCGTATTTCTCTGCCACGTTCTCGGCAGTTATTCCCATATGCACGTTATTGAAGATATCCCACAACCCATCGTTTATCATCATGTCTATAATTTCATCGTTTCCCATCTTCATGCCCCAGCGCGCTTTTTTCAGTGCATACATTGCTGTGGACATGGATTCAGTTCCTCCAGCAAGGACAACATCAGCATCGCCCAGCATGATCGCCTGAGCACCAAAGACTACTGATTTCAAACCAGAGCCACATACTTTGTTCACGCAACATGCAGGCACCTTTGTTGGAATTCCTGCCCAGATGGCTGACTGCCTTGCTATGTTCATGCCCTGACCACCTGAGAGGACATTTCCCATCATCACCTCATCGACTTCATCAGCCTGGACGTCTGCTCTTTTCAGAACTTCTTTCAACACAACAGAACCAAGCTGCCCTGGCGTGGCATCTTTAAGGCTTCCACCAAATTTGCCGATTGCTGTCCTTGTTGCGGATACAATGACCACTTTATTCATTTATTCACCCGCTCAGATGGTCATTCCGCCATCCACACTGAGCACAGCCCCGTTCACGAACCTTGCCTCATCTGAAGCAAGATATAGATACGCATACGCAATATCCCTTGGTTCGCCCAGTCTGTTCAGTGGAGTTTTTTCTTTCATTATATTGAGGAATTTTTCAGGCACCTTTTCAGTCATCGGAGTGAGAGTGAACCCTGGGGCTACAGCATTTACCCGTACCCCTTTTTTTCCAAGCTCTTTTGCTAATGCCTTTGTCATGCCGATTAACCCTGCTTTTGCAGCAGCATAGTTTATCTGACCTATATTGCCGTATAAACCCACAACAGAGGATGCGTTGATGATCACACCGCTTCCCTGGTTAATCATAATACCAGCCACTG
>JAWOKW010000350.1:0-4378 GCA_033854095.1 Candidatus Methanoperedens sp.
TCTCACGCAATGATGACTGTTCTAGCTTTGGAACAAGGGTCTACTGATAAATTGTGTGAATACTCGCCTCAGGAGCTGCTGAAAATGGTTTACGCAGCATTCGGCGATAAACCTACCTTGGATAATTATGAAAAAGCAATTCTCGACCAGGGAGAGGCGGAAAAGGAGCTAGAACATCTACGAGACAAAGTTGAGAGGTTGGCGAATCAATGCTCGACGTTAACGAATAGAGTTAATAATTACAGGCAATATCAAAGGTTGGTTTCTGAAAGAACCCGGCTGGCATCAGAAGTAATGACACAGGCCGGATATGTCGAATTATATGACGCCGTAAAAGGCGCGTCAGCGAACATTTTAGGGTTAAGGCGGGACATAAAAGCACTCGAGGAACAAGTGCGCCTTTTCGCAGAAAATGAAAAAGAAGCAGTGACTGAAGAGGCAGAGTTAAGGAGCAAAGTGCAGTTTTTGGAAGATTCATTAGCATCTATTCAAACGGGTCTAATCAAGGAAAATAAGGAAAGGGCGTCTATAGAAACGAAATTGGACGAAATAAGAAAACTTAGAGAGGCTTGCGCGGGCGTTGAACAAGAGGCACTTGAACCGCTGAGGTCCAACCTGGACGTTGCCCGCAAAGAGGCGTTTTCTCTTGAACGTGAAGTCCAGGATCTGACCAGAAAGGTTGAAGACCTTGAAGAGGAAAAAAATTCTCTCTTGTCCCGTCGATTGAGGCACGACAAATCTATAGAAGCTTTTCATAAGAGACTCGACTCCTCAGGAATTACACACACTTTCTTATATGAGAATGTTGAAGTCAGTGATGAGAAGTGGCGGCTTGCAATAGAGTCGATATTGAAAGGATTCAGATTTGTTATTTTGTTGAAAAATTCTTCTGATCGGTGGAAAGCTTGGAGCATGGGCGAAGCGGATGGATATAAACATTTTATTGTTGCTGATAAAGGCAGATTGATTCAGCAGCAACCGCCTAAAAAGTCTGCGCTTGAAGTCGTGCGGCTCTCTGAAGATGTTCCCTACTGGATAGCAAGCTTGCTCGCAGATATCCAGCTGGTCGAAAACGTTGACGATGGCAAGCGCCTGCCTGAAGGAACCACCTTCGTTACGGCGAAAGGTTTCATTAGGGAAAAGAGGGGCGGTAGAAGTATAGCTGTTGATGGCGCTGATTTTGCTTTTGGAGAGAAGGGTAGAAAGAAAAGGCGTGAATCAATCGAAACGCAAATGTCTGAATTTGAGATAAATAAAAGTCAGGTTAATCAGCAGCTGAAGACAAAATATGCCGACATAGAGGGATTGGAAAAAAGAATCGTGAAGCAAGAAGCTCTTCAGAAGTATCTTCTAAGAAGGGACGAAGAAGAAAATCTCATTAATGAGCACAAGAAGAAAACGGAAATAATTCAACATTTGGAATCCGAACATGAAAGCTTAACGGAAGACAGGGGTGAGGCGGGCGAAGCACTATTAAAAGCTGTGGAAAAATTAGCTTCTGTTCGAAAGGACTTGACGGCAGAGTCTAAAAGGCTGAGTCAGAAAAATTCAGATTTGAGCAGTCAAAGACAAGACAGATGCAATCGGTATCGAGAACTCAGAAAACGAAGACTTGGTATGACTCCTCGTTTACGTTCAGCAGAGGCTCTCTCAAAACATCGTTCAGAATTTTCTGGTGTTAAAGAAGTTCAGCGGGAGATCGAGAAGGTGGAACAGGATATCGCGGGTGGCGACTGGGAAAAAGATTCATCTGTAGTTGAAATTAAAGAAAAGGTAGAAAGAGACTACCTTGGAGAGAAAAAGAATTTGGAGCTTAAGGATAGCGAGCTTTCAGAAACCAAACAGGTCACTTTGAAAGCGAGAGAAGCCTATATTGATTATTTAAGGGCGTCGATTCGTTTTTATGAAAAAAATATTAAAGCTCTCGCTGACTTGGCTAAGGTTGAAATCGAAGTTGTAAAACCTCACCTCGAAAATGATGACGTCGTTCTGAGAGAGGCAGGTTTAGACGTAAAATGGAACTTCGACAATAAAGGATTTACAGCAACCGATGATGGGGAAGGGTCGGGCGGGCAGCAGGTGATCAAATCCCTTATTCTTCTGATTGGTCTTCTTATGGCCAAAGGGGATAATGGCGGATTTGTCTTTATCGACGAGCCTTTTGCTCATCTTGATGTGTTTAATATCGACAAAGTGGCTGAATTCCTTATGGCAACGAATACGCAATATATAATCACATCACCAAACACGCATAACAAAAACGTTTACAGGCCTGCCTTTTTGACTCTCGTCACTCGAAAGAAAAGGCCTGACAGTCCGTTTGCCGAGCCACCGGGACACTTGAGAAGGATGGAAGAGCGGAATGCATGAGCATAAATGGAAGATTACTTATAAAATAGAGCCTTGGAAAGAATCATCAGAATCAGGGCTCTTAATGGCCTATGAAGTCAAAATAAACCGGTGCGAGTGTGGAGAGGAGCGGAAGATAAAAACAGCTCCTAAAGGCATTTGGTGGAAAGGCATTACGAGTCGCCCCGATAAAGTTAAAACCTATCCGGAAAAATGGAGAAGAATAATAGCCGATTGTATCTTACGTTTAGACACAAACAATAATGCACTTGCTGTGACAACTGAAAAATTTGTGCGTAACGGGTTGACATGGGCAGAAGCAGATGAATTGTCGCAGAATCTTGTTTTTGACGGCTGTGCAGAGAAGTTCGAGCGTTATCGAAAAAACTCTTCGAAAGACGTAAAGGTGGTGATTCCTGAACCCATTGTACAATCCCTCCGAATATTATTAGGGCTTAATACAAGGGAGAAGGAAGAAGAGGAAATTGAAGCTTTTTTCCATCAGTGGGGAAAAAATCAGCTTACCGATACGCCTACCGGGAACATCATAGCTGAATTAGCAGAGACGTGGCGGCTTAACAGGAAACCTATTCTTCCGATAGGAGATGCTGCCGTTGTATTGAGATCCCGACAAAGCTATAAACTGATATTGGAAACCCTAAGGGCTATCGCCTCACTAAATATAACCGGAGAAAACATTGCATTTCGAGAGCTATCAGTTAAAGTATGCGGCAATACAAAGGGATTGTTACCTATCAAATCCTATCTCAAGCGTATGCTCGGCAAGTTAGAGGACTACGGTATTACTGAACATTCTGCCCTCGTTTATTGCCGGACCACTGCTGTTGGGGAAGTTAATGGACATATCCTCGATTTATCAGCAGCGGCAGATTATGCCGTTCTTACCGAATCCACGGCAGTACGATTCAAGCCTTCGGAAGCAAAAATTGAATCATTTCTGCTTATAGAAAATCAGACTTCCTTCGAAGCTGCTGCTGCAATTCTTCCGGAGAACATTTGTTGCGTTTTTCTTTCAGGTTATCCCCCTCGTCATATTCAAGCTTTTATAAAAAAGCTGTTACAATTTAACCCTGTAAAGGGAAGAATATGGTGCGATTTAGATCCTGACGGGATCGAAATAGTGCTTACCGCGGGTAAATGGTTTGAGAGTGTTGGTGCTGAGTGGCAACCTATAGGCATGGATAAACAAATATATTTAAAAGCTGAAGTTACAAAGCCACTTGATGAGAGGGATAAAAACAAGATAAAGGCATTAAAAGAAAGAGCTGAAGGCCAAATTTTTCATGACTTATTAGAATTGATGGAGAAAACTGGTAAAAAGGTGGAACAAGAGACAATTTCGCCGCATATTTTACTTGCAAACGCTTAGAATGAGAATCGTGTGTGTCATCTCTTAAATTCGGCTATTGATGGTGCACATGGCGACGCTGCGCATGTTCCACTAAAAGAACTCTCTGAGGGTGATGACGTTATGACTAAGGACCTTTTTACCATCGGCTATTCAAATCGATCAAGCGATGATTTTATCGCTCTTCTTGAACAGCACAAGATAACCGCGCTGTGCGATGTGCGTTCGTTGCCCTACAGCAGACGCAATCCAGACTTCAATCGAGAGCCGCTCAAGAAGGTTTTGAAATCCCATAATATCGAGTACCTGTTCCTCGGCGAAGAACTGGGCGCAAGGCCGAAAGATCCTTCATGCTACGTTGATGGGAAGGCAATCTATCAGAAGATAGCCGCCACTGCCTCGTTTAAGAATGGCTTGGAGCGCATCAGGCTCGGTATGCAGAAAGGTTTTGTTCTTGCCCTGATGTGCGCGGAGAAAGATCCGATGACCTGCCATCGGACGATATTGATATGCAGAAATCTGCGCGGGCAGGGAATCGATATTCGGCATATCATCGATCATGAGACCATGGAGACGCAAGCCGACCTTGAGAAGCGCTTAATCGCGCAATTAAAACTTCATCCTGATATGTTTAAAGATGTAAATCCTGAAGCTTTGATC
>JAWOKW010000351.1:0-3423 GCA_033854095.1 Candidatus Methanoperedens sp.
AAGGTTGCAGCTATACGGGTTTACAATAATACTACTTATGGAGCCAATGCAGTTGCAGAAGCCTGGACAACTGAACTTGATAAAGAACTCAACCGTGCGATGATAGTTCAAAAGAAACAGGATCTTCAGACAGCGCTTGCAAAAATCGATCAGCTTATCAACGACGGTATTGCAAAGGATTTGAGAATTATAATGTACACATTGCCAGAAAAAGTGAGCGGCATCCCGAAGAAAAAACCCGATATAATGGAAAATAATATTGGGGGCAGCGACATAAAGGCGCGCTTTGAGTATGCCAAGACCATTCTCGGTAAGACAGTCAGCATAAGTGATGTATTCAATAAAGGGGATATTATTGATGTGCTTGCTATAACTACAGGTAAAGGACTTCAGGGACCTGTGAAGCGCTGGGGCATACAGGTTCAGAAATCCAAACATTCAAGAGCAGGCAGTGTTAGAGAAATAGGCACTCTTGGTCCGTGGCATCCATCGAATGTAAGCTGGCGTGTGCCACAGCTTGGACAGACTGGATATCATCAGAGAACAGAGTTCAACAAAAGAATAATGCAAATCGGTAAGGATGGCAAAGCCGTTACGCCTGAAGGAGGATTTTTAAACTACGGTGTTATTAGGAATGATTATATAGTCATCAAAGGAAGCGTTCCAGGTCCAGCCAAGCGGCTTGTGCGCCTGCGACCTGCTATCAGACAGAAGAAACAATTACCGCCTCCAGAGATAACGTATTTAAGCCTTGAGTCAAAACAAGGGTGATTCTAATGGAAATAAATATAATCGATATATCAGGAAATACTGCAAAAAAAATCACATCATCGCTATTTGATGAGCCTTACCGCCCTGATCTTATTAAAAAAGCAGTGCTTGCTTCTCAGGCAAACCGCCAACAGCCCTATGGTCCGCACATGTATGCAGGCATGAGGACATCAGCTGAAGGATGGGGCCCGGGACGCGGCGTCTCAAGGGTCGCAAGGCTTAAGAACAGCAGCAGATCAGCCAGAATACCGCAGGCTGTCAAAGGAAGAGAGGCGCACCCTCCAAAACCTGAAGCAGACAGGACTGAAAAAATAAATGATAAAGAGCGAACTAAAGCCATCAGATCTGCGATCGCAGCTACTGCTGATGTCCAGCTGGTCAGAAAACGTGGACATCAATTCCAAGCACAATTGCCCCTGATCGCGGTTGATGACCTTGCGGCACTTACAAAGACAAAGGATGTCAAATCTTTCATGGAAGCAGCACATCTGTGGGATGATGTCCAGCGGGCAAAAATCCGAACGATCAGAGCAGGAAAAGGCAAACGCCGCGGCAGGAAATATAAACATACAAAGAGCATTTTAATCGTTACCGCTGAAGACAAAGGTATTATTAAAGCAGCACGCAACCTTGCTGGAGTGGATATCGTTAAGTTCGATCAACTCAATGCTGAACTGCTGGCTCCGGGAACGCTTGCAGGGCGCCTGACGGTTTATACAGAATCAGCTATTGCAAAACTCGAGGAGGCAAAACAATGATCCTGCATCCTTATGTGACAGAAAAAGCCACAGCCCAGGCTGAAGCGAAAAACGTGCTCCAGTTTATCGTTGATGTCAATGATACTAAAGATAAAGTAAAAAAAGAAATCGAAGCGCTCTATAATGTGAAGGTCTTTAGAGTCAACACGATGCTGACCTCCAAAGGGAACAAGAAAGCTATCGTGGTATTCGAAGAACCAAATACTGCTACAGAGCTCGCTTCAAGGTTAGGGATATTTTAAGGTGAGAATATGGGACATAGAATTATTTCTCAAAGCAGGGGAAAAGGCTCTCCGACATACAAAGCACCTTCTCATAAGTTTAAAGCGAATCTTGAGCATCTAAAGGTCAGCGAAGGGGTCGTAACAGGAAAAGTCCTCGAGCTTATACATGATACAGCACGGTCTGCTCCAATTGCCAGAATATCTTTCAGCAACGGGGAGGAACGTCTGATGCTTATCCCTGAAGGTGTGGAAGTCAACCAGAGCATCCAATGCGGCATTTCTGCTCCTGTAGAGCCTGGCAATACGTTGACCCTATCTGAGATACCTGAAGGTATACCAATATGTAATATAGAATCACAGCCAGGGGATGGCGGAAAATTCGCAAGGGCTTCAGGTATGTATGGGATTCTTATAGCACATGATGTCGGAAAGACCGTGGTTCAGCTTCCAAGCGGCGAGATGAAATGGCTCAATCCTATGTGCAGAGCTACTGTAGGCGTAGTAGCAGGAGGTGGGCGTACAGAGAAACCTTTTGTTAAAGCAGGCAAAAAATACCACAGGATGAAAGTGAGAGCGACCAAATGGCCAAGGTCAAGGGGCGTAGCTATGAATGTTGTGGATCATCCTTTTGGAGGAGGCGGGCAGCAGCACCCAGGCAGACCAAAGACCGTTTCCCGAGGTACTCCCCCGGGGCGAAAAGTCGGCTCGATAGCAGCACGAAGGACTGGGAAGAGGTGATAATATATGGCAAAGAAGATATCATCAAAATTACCAAAAAGAAAAGGCGAGTTCACATATCGTGGAAAATCGTTGGATGAGGTCAAAAAGTTAAATCTTGATGAATTCGCACGTCTTGTACCTTCAAGGCAGCGTCGCACCATACAGAGGGGACTTTCTGAAGAACATAAAAAGTTATTACATAAGGTTAAGATTAAAGACCCCAACATTAGGACGCATTTGCGGGACATGATAGTTCTGCCTGAGATGATAGGAATGAAAATCGCTGTTCATAATGGTAAGGAATTTACCCCGGTAGAGATTATCCCGGAAATGTTGGGTCACTATCTGGGAGAGTTCGTATTGACGCGCAAGAAAGTTACCCATGGTGCAGCAGGTATAGGAGCTACAAGATCAAGCAAATTCATTCCATTGAAGTGATTTACATGAAACTAAATTATTCCATTGAACCAGATTCTGAAGAAACCGCAAAGGCGATGGGGAAGGAACTTCATATTTCAAGAAAGCATGCACATGAGATATCCTCAACAATAAAAGGTATGAAAATAGATGTGGCAAAAAGATATCTCGAAGACGTAGCAGCATTAAAACAGGCAGTGCCTTACAAAAGATTCACAGGAAACATCCCTCATAGAAAAGGAATGTGTACAGGCAGGTACCCGCAGAAAGCGGCAAAAGAATTCCTGAAGGTCATAAAAAATGCCGAGAATAATGCTGAATACAAAGGGCTGGATTCTGAGAACTTGAAGATCACGCACATTGCCACAAAGAAAGGGCATACCTACAGGGGAAGATTCCCCAGAGCACAGGGAAGGGCTACCCCAAAGGACCATGAAACTGTTAGTGTTGAAATGATACTGGAGGTGCAGTGATGGGAGTTGAAAGAAAATTCGTGAAAACAGGTCTTGATAAAGCGCAGATGGCGGAATATT
>JAWOKW010000352.1:0-5359 GCA_033854095.1 Candidatus Methanoperedens sp.
TTAGAATTTAAATTTAAAGTGGTCAGGTTCTTTAATTCATTGAGAAATGAATAATCCGAGATTTGATTATAACTCAAATCTAACTCGATCAGATTCTTTAATTCTTTGAGAAATGATATATCCGAGATTTGATTATAACTCAAATCTAACGTAGTCAGATTCTTTAATTCTTTCAGAAATGAATAATCCGAGATTTGATTAGAATTTAAATTTAAAGTGGTCAGGTTCTTTAATTCATTGAGAAATGAATAATCCGAGATTTGATTATAACTCAAATCTAACTCGATCAGATTCTTTAATTCTTTCAGAAATGATATATCCGAGATTTGATTATAACTCAAATCTAACTCGATCAGATTCTTTAATTCTTTGAGAAATGAATAATCCTGGATTCTCAAAGAAAACAGATTCAATCCCGTGATATTTTCATTTTCATCAATAGAATAACCATTAATCTCTCCTTTTGTTATCTTATCCAAACTCAATTGTATGAATTTTTTCCCGACCTTTTCTTCCAGTTGTTCGAGGATTTGCCGATCCGTTTTCATTTCATCTCTATTATCTCGACCATATTCAGCATCTCAACCTGAACCTCTGCACCTTTCCAGTCGCAGTTCTCGGCAGGCCGTCAATAAACTCAATCCATCTCGGATGTTTGTAAGGCGCAGCCCTATCTATAACAAATTTTTGCAGTTCTTTTTTAAGTTCCGAAGAGGGTTTATAGCCTTCCTTCAGCACAACATACGCTTTGGGCTTTACAAGTTTGTCTTCATCAGGGTTGCCTACCACGGCGCACTCCAGAACAGCTTTATGGGATACCAGGATATTTTCTATCTCTATCGGAGATACCCACATCCCGCTCACTTTCATCATATCATCAGACCTGCCGCAGTGCCAGAAATAATCCTCTGCATCTTTATAATATTTGTCTCCGGTATGAATCCATTCCCCGATCATTGTTTTCTTGGTTTTATCATGTTTTTTCCAGTAATACGGTGCGTTGCTGTCCCCTTTTATCATCAGGTTGCCGATTTCACCCATATTTACTTCAATTCCATTCTCGTCCACGATCTTAGCCTCATAACCTGGAACTATTCTGCCGCTGCTTCCGGGTTTAACTTCTCCCTGACGATTGGAAACGAATATGTGAAGAGCCTCGGTTGAACCAATCCCATCCAGTATTTCAAGACTGGTGTGATCTTTCCATCTCAGATATATCTCAGCAGGCAACTGCTCTCCTGCTGAAATGCACAGCCGAAGAGAATCCATGTCTGGCTTTGTATCCTTGCTTTCCATGCTCTGAAGCATTTTTGCATACAGTGTAGGAACTCCATACAAAAGAGTGGGCTTGTATCTCTCAATGATCTGGAATACTTTCTCAGGATCTGGTTTTTCTGGATACAGGACAGCTGAGGCTCCAACCCTGAACGGAAAGTAAAGGCTGTTCCCAAGCCCATAAGCAAAGAAGAGTTTTGCTGCTGAAAATGTGATATCTTTCTCATTTATTCCAAGCACATTCTTTGCATAGAGGTCACTGCAATACAGCATATCATGGTGCAGGTGCACAACTCCCTTTGGAGAGCCTGTACTTCCTGAGCTATACAGCCAGAATGCAGCATCATCCGTACTGGTCTCAGCAGCATCAAGATTACTGGATTCTTTCATTATGAGATTATCAAACGATAGATAATTCCCCTGCGCTTTTCCAACAACTATAATATTCTTTAGATATTTTAAACTATCTTTGATTTTTTCAATCTCAGTTAACAGAATGTCATGAACGATTAAAGTCCTCGCTCTGCTATCATTTAAGAAATATTGAAAATCGCTTGCCTTCAGCATGGTATTGGCTGGTATCGGAACTGCTCCAATCTTTACTGCTCCGAAAAAACATGCCACAAATTCAGGAGAGTCAGGTAATATTAACATCACTCGCTCTTCTCTGTTAACCCCTATATTCTTCAAGGCATTGCCTGCTTTGTTAACCCTTTCTAAAACATCCTGATATGTCAGTATCTCATCACCATAGTATATTGCAATATTTTCTCCTCTGCCATTCTGGATGTTTTCATCAACAAATACACTGGCGACATTTAATTGCTCAGATAAATTCTCAATTTCAGTTACCATATTCCACCTTTGACGTAATAATCTCCAATTCTGCATTCTTTGAAATAAAATATAAGCCTGTGTTCCCATCATTACTTCGTGTGATTATTCCATGCTTGATAAGAACATTAAGATGATGCCTTATAGTTTTATAATCCATGCTCAGGGCTTTTGCCAGTTGATGCGCATTATAAGTTTTATCAGTGAGATGTTTCAGGATTAATGCACGGGTCTTTCCTCCGCGTGTACCTTTGATCAGATAGCATAGAAGCTTCTGCTGCTTATTTGATTTCTTCAGTTCTTGCTTCAGTATCACATTTTCAGTAATATCCCTGGCAATTCCGTGAATTTCTATTGTTTTGTCGTCATTTTTGATATGCCTTGTTTTAATCTCAACCCAGCGGTGTTCGCCATTCTTGCACACTAACTCAAGGATATCTGCCTGGTTTATAATTTCTCCTGAAAGGAGTTTTTTGCGGCGATCTTCAGCGATTTTCAAACTTTCCTGTGTAAGCCATTTAGAGACGTTACTGCCAATGATCTCCTCTTCTGTGCACCCGAGTATCCGAAGTCCGATCTGGTTCATTTTCAAAAAATTGCCATCGGCATTGAGTATATACATGGCGTCCTGGGCGTTTTCAAAGAGTTCACGGTATTTTGCCTCGGATTCTTTCAGCTCCTGTTCTAATCTTATTTTTTCGGTTATATCTCTCGCCATGCCCTGAAATCCTATTATGCTGTCACCATTTTTAATGGCACAGCTCCTTATCTCTGCCCATCGCCGTTCCCCGCTCTTTGTGACTATCTGAAGAATCATTGAATCTTCTATATGTTCACCAAGGGTCTTTTTTCTCACAGTATCCATAACAAGTCTGATGCCATCAGGCGTGAACCATCTGGATACATGAGTACCGATTATATCTTCTGTGCTGCAGCCAATTATCTTAAGACCTGCTTTATTTATATGCTGGATGTAGCCCTCAGCATCATTAATGTACATAGCATCGATGGCGTTCTCGAATATATCTCTGTACATATCTTTAGATGCTTTTAAAGCCACTTCAGGTTCCTTCTTTTCCGAGAGATCCCTAATAACGCTTACACATTTTTTTTTACCTCCGATTTCAGCATGCGAATGAGATATATATACGCATTTTATTTCACCACTTTTTGTTTTTACAACCGTTTCATAGGGTATCTCGATTCCTTTTTGAAACTCTTCCCAGCGCTCCAGTATAAACTCCAGTATATTTTCGGGGAATAGCTTCATAAAGGACTGCCCAATAAGCTCATCCCTCTGGAAACCTGTTATTTTTAAAAAAGAATCGTTCACGTATTCAAGTTTTCCCTGTTCATCCGTGATGGCTATTCCATTAAAATTTGACTGCATTTTTCTTAATCAGGAATCTCTACAAGTTTTAATCCTGCTAAGCTCATAACAATAACGAAGATAAGCAAAGCAGCAGCGTAGCCATAACCAGGTGATGCGAGTAAGATGAGCTTTGATGCGGAGATCGAAACAATCAATATCGCCACTGAAGCAACGGCAGCGAGGATCTCAAGATGCATTTTCTTCATAGGCTGCTGTATTGTGAATACAATAATATCAATGTTGCTTTTTACAGTCATGCCTGTATCCGATATAAAAATTTCTAAATAGGCGTATTTACCATATACTTATACATGCTCACATTTATCGGACTTGGGTTATATGATGAAAAAGACATAACAGTAAAGGGATTGGAAGCTGTAAAGAATGCCGACCTGGTCTATGCTGAGTTCTACACCTCGCACCTTGTCGGCACAACAAAAGAAAAAATGGAAGAGTTTTACGGCAGGAAGCTCTCAGTCCTTACAAGAGACGATGTTGAACAGAATCCTTCGTGGCTCACGTTAGCAAAAGAAAAAAATGTGGTATTCTTAAGCGGTGGGGATGCGATGGTAGCAACCACCCATATAGACCTTCGTTTGCGCGCAATAGACCTTGGCATCGAAACCGCAATAATCCATGCACCGTCGATTTCATCTGCTGTCTCAGGCTTAAGCGGATTGCAGAACTACAGGTTCGGAAAATCCACGACCATCCCGTTCCCGTACAGCCGCGGCGATAGAGCTCTCATATCAGAAGCACCGTATGATACTATTAAAATGAACAAGAAAAACGACCTTCATTCGCTGGTCTTTCTTGATATTGACATGACAAAGGGATTTATGGATATCAGAACAGCCATTTCCCTGCTGCTGCAAATGGAAGGACGGCGGGGCGAAGGGGTGCTTGTGAATTCACTTGCCGTAGGTATTGCAAGAGCAGGTTCATCAGCACCAGTTACGCATGCCGATTATATCGAGAAATTAAAAGAGTATGATTTTGGCAGCCCGCTGCATATCCTTATAATACCAGCAAGCCTTCATTTCATCGAGGCTGAAGCACTGGTAAAACTGTGCGGCGCCCCGTCCGAGATTATTAAATAAAAATTATTTGAGCTTTCTTTTTTCTTTTGCAAGTTTCTTTTTTGCTTCGCCGCTTCCTGAAGCCGCCAGTTTCTCAAGCTCTGCTATTTTTTCTTTGCGTTCACGCTCTTTCCGTTCCATAATCTTTTTAGACATCGCCATGTTCTATATTTTTGGAACTGAAAGTATTTAAAAATGATGTTTATCCTAAGAACTTCTTTCTCCGACGCTCTATGGTATCCCTTAACCTGTCATGGTCGCTTGAAGGCATTTTCGCTTCAGGAAGCTTTTTTTCTTCTCTCTCAGGCGGCTTGTGTTTGCGACTCGCCCATACCTCGTCATATATTTCAGACATTTAATATTCACCTTGCACGGTATTCTTGTTTAATATCATATCAATCTTGCTGGCAGTCTCTGTTTTGATATCAGGTCTTCTATATTTTCCCTGCTTCTTATAATATCAGCTTTTCCATTTTTTACCAGTATCTCAGCGCATCGCGGTCTTCCATTATACTGGCTGCTCATGCTAAAACCATAAGCTCCTGCATCCAGCAGGGCTACAATGTCACCTTTTTCCACAAGTGGAAGGTCCCTATCCTTTGCTAACACATCACCAGTTTCACAGATAGGTCCCACGATGGTATATGTTTCCTCTGTCTGCGAAGCTGCTTTGTTCGCGAGCAGCACATGATGGTACGAGTCGTACATTGCAGGTCTGATAAGTAAATTGAACCCAGCATCCACACCCACAAAATTCTTAGCTGCCTTTTTTACTGTGTTGACCGTTGTAAGAAGGATG
>JAWOKW010000353.1:0-11843 GCA_033854095.1 Candidatus Methanoperedens sp.
AATGGAGCAGCAGAAAAGGGATATAAAAGCGCGTGAGAAGGCTAATAAAACCATAGAGGCTCAGCAAGATGCTGAAAGAAGGAAGGCAGTCCTTGCTGAAGAGGAGCAAAAGAAAGCGAACAAAGCGCAGATAAAAGAAAACCAAGCTGCTGGGATTAAGGGAGACTTTAACGTAAAGCAGTTGAAGGAAAATTTAGCTGCCCTGAAGCAAGAAAGAGATGAACAAAAGCTTGGAAACGATACAGATGAGCATGCGAATACGGATAGAATCACCATGCGGCAGAAAGAAGCAAGCAGGATGCAGACAAGAGAAAGCCAGATAGCTGCGCTGCAGGAAAAAGCCAGTTCGATGTCGGCAGGAACTGTGGTCGTGAATAATGGAGGCAGTAATATCGATGGCTGTACAGTGATAACTGCGCCAGGCGATTACGTGCTCAGTACGACGATAATGGATGCTCCTGACACCTGCATCGAAATCACATCAAGCGATGTGACGTTTGATGGTGCAGGCTTCTTGATCGACGGGAATTATACAGGGTACGGCGTGTATGTTCACAATGATACAGAGACGCTGACCAATGTCATAGTTAAAAACCTGAGAGTAAAAGAATTTGAAGACGGGATATATTACTATGATGTGAACAATGGGAAGATCGAGAACAACGTGGCAATAGAGAATGATTATGACGGCATATATCTTAACGATTCAAACTACAACCTGCTGAGCAGCAACCTTGCGTACTTGAACGGCGATGACGGCATCAGTCTTGACCCCTCAAATAACAACGTGCTCAGCGGCAACAGCGCATGGAATAACTACGACGGCATCTACCTGAATGAATCCGAAAATAATACACTGACCAACAACACAGCTATCGGGAACTATGATGACGGCATCTGGATCGATGAGTATTCTTATAACAGCACGCTGACAGGCAATAACGCCAACTACAACCATTATGACGGCATAAAACTTGATGATTCCGGGAACAGCAGGCTGAGCGATAACACCGCGATCTGGAATGGGCACTTTAATCTGTACGATTACATAGGATATGGTCAGGGCATCAATATTGATTATTCAGACGACCTCATATTGAGCGGCAACACAGCAGACCGGAATACTGAAAATAACATCGATATTTATGAATCTGACAACATCACGCTGCTCAATAATAATGCAAACTGGGATCAATTCTGTGAGGATCCTGAGTTGGGGTGCTGGGGCGGCACCGGTGTATATATCTGGAGTTCAGAAAACATCACGCTTCGCGGCAACACAGCAGATTGGAATTATGATAATGGCATATTTATCGTAGATTCGGATAATATCACTCTTGCAGGCAACAATGCGAACAGGAATGGTAATGAATACTCTTATGAAGCCGGTGTAGGTATCTATGTTTATGATTCGTACAACATCACACTTGACAGCAACACTGCAAACAAGAATAATCACGAAGGCATCTACATCTCTTCAAACATCCTCCTCGCCGCCTCAGAGGAACCATCCCGGGAAGTCAGGCTGACCAACAACAATGCGAACAGGAATAGCTATAATGGCATAGAAATCGATAATGCTGCCAATGTTACGATGATCAACAATACTGGTGACTTTAATAGTGGAAACGGTTTCGTTCTATATAGTATCGAAGATATCACAATTATGGGGAATACAGCAAACTGGAATGGCGGATTTGTGTATTGTTATGATGGGTATTATTGTAACTATTATGATGCAGATGGCATCTACCTCGAAGATATCACCAACCTTATCATGAACAACAACACTGCCAATGAGAACGATGGGAATGGCATCAGCATGTATTATGTCTACAATGTCACACTGAATGACAATAATGCTAACCTGGATTACTATAACGGGATCTATGTTAGCGAACACTATCAACCAGCAAACGTCCAGATCAGCAACGGCATTGATGACCAGCTCACACTGAACAGCAATAATGCCAACGAGAACGATGAAGACGGTTTCGAGATCAGCAGTGCCAGCAACATCGATATGACAGGCAATAACGGCAACCTGAACGGTGATAACGGCATCTATCTTTGGTACTCTGAAAACGGCGCGCTAAGCAGCAACAATTTCAACTTAAACGGAGAAGGTTTCGTCCTTGTTAATGGCAACAACATTACTTTGAGCAGCAATAATGCTAACCTGAACGGCAACGGAGGCTTCTATCTGTGGGCTTCTGACAATACCAATCTTGACAGCAACAATGCTAACCAGAACTACTACTACTACGACGGTGGTTACGGTATATCTATGCAAGGTGACTTTTACTTTGGGGAATATTCTGAAAATAACACACTGAGCAGCAACATTGCAAACAAGAACTACAATGCAGGCATCTATCTGTACTATGCCACCAACTGCACGCTGAGCGGCAACAATGCAAATTACAGCATCGATAGTGACGGCATAATTGTTGGATACTCAAACAATTGCACACTGAGCAGCAATGATCCGAGCTTTAACTACTACAATGGCATCCATCTGTTTGAATTCAGTGACAACACGCTGACCAACAACATTGCGAACTCGAACTTCTACGGCGACGGCATATATATGGAAAGTTCAGATAACAACACGCTGACAGCCAACATAGCGAACAAGAACGATTATAGAGGTATGGTACTGGCTTTCTCAGACAACAACACAGTGGACGACAGCTATGCAAAGAATAACTATGTTTATGGAATCTACCTCACAGGATCTTATAACAACCTGATATATGATAACTACTTCAGCGACAATGGGCTCAGCAATGCATATGATGACGGAACAAATACATGGAATATCGATAAAACTGCTGGAACGAACATCGTGGCAGGGCCCTATCTCGGAGGCAACTACTGGTCTGACTATACAGGAGAGGACACGGATGGCGATGGACTTGGAGATACCGAGCTGCCTTACAATTCGTCTGGAAACATCGTAAAAGGCGGAGACTGGCATCCACTCATCTACTTTGGGATTCCGAACATCTCAGGCTATAAGATCAATGATGCGAACGGCAACGGACAGTGGGATGCCGGCGAGGCTGGAGTACAGGGCTGGAATATCACGCTAAGAAATGCCACTACTGGAGCAGTGATAGCAAGCAACCTGACGGATGCAACAGGCTTCTACCAGTTCACAAATATCAGTGCAGGCAATTATAACGTGACAGAGGAGAGAAAGATAGGCTGGACAAATTCCAATGTCACTTACAGGAATATAACAATAGATTATAAGAGCATCACGAACCTGAACTTCACGAACCAGAAGATCACTGGAGTCACTCAGAATGTCATCTACGGCATGAAGTTCAACGACACGAACGGCAATGGTGTGCGCGATGCTGGTGAACGGGGACTTGCTGGATGGAAGATACTTATCCAGGGCGGGAGCATCTCAAATAAGGCGATCACTAACACGAACGGATTCTATGTGTTCACGAACCTGCCCGCTGGCGTATATACTGTGAGAGAGTTGCCAGTGACAGGCTGGACAGCAACAACGCCGACATCGTACACGGTAACACTCAATGCAGGCGGCGCTGTTGAGCTTGACTTCGGCAATAGGCGGACAGGATAGGAGCGCTGTACCCTGAACAATTTGTGAACATGTAATAGAGCACAGATGCACGGATTAACGCTGATACTGGAATCCGTGAGAATCCGCCTGACCCGCGTCATCTGTGTTCCATTTTATAAATTTTTTTAAAATTATATATTAAATTAAGTAAAGTATATAAATTTATCATGCATTAGAAAGTTTAATATGCAAATCACAAAAATCCCCACAGGCATGGCATCACTTGACCCCATGATAGATGACGGCTACCCTTCTGGCTCATTCGTGCTGCTCCTTGGCGAGGTCGGGGCAGGGAGCATTGAATTCGCATATACTTCAGCAGCGATGCTCTCGGTTTTAAAAGCAAATGCTGCTCAGTTAAAAGAAGGCATGGTTCTGCCTGAGAAAATATACTACATTTCTTTAACAAGGTCAAAAGAGGACATACTCAGGGAGCTGCACCAGTCATTTTCTCCTGAGTATTATAGTGCTATGGAGCAGAGACTCGAATTTTCTGATTTCTCCGAAATATACTTTCGTTCGTCCCCGATCCCTGTATGGTGGACGACCAAAAAAGCTTCCTTAGATAATTTGAAAGGAATAGGAGAAGAAAAAACCATTTTACAATCCCTTGTTTCGTATATGGACAAAAATGCAGCCAACAGCGTCGTTATTATAGATTCCATCACGGCTCTTGCAAGACTTGAAATAAAATGGTCTGAACTTGTTTTATTCCTGAGAGGCATTCAGCGGATCTCGAAAAAGTGGAATGGCGTGGTCTATGGCTTGATGACAAAGGATATCCTGGGAAAAGATAAAGAAGAAGAAACCGCTGACTGTGCAGATGGTGTGCTTGTTTTTTCGTGGGAAGACCTCGGCACAATAATGCGCCAGCGGGTTATGTATATCAAGAAGTTCAGAGGGCTTCTTCCAAGGATTGAAAAAGAAAATATAATGAAGTTCAGGACATGGATATCCCTGCGCTCGGGATTTGAAGTCTCGCATATAAAACAGATACAGGGGAGATAATATGAAGCGTGTTACCACAGGGATAGCAGGTCTTGACGATATGTTGGAAGGCGGGATACCAGAGAACCACATCGTTTCTGTGATCGGTACTTTTGGCACAGGCAAGACAACCTTCTCGCTCCAGTTCATCCATAGTGGACTTATGCATGGAGAGCCGTGCGTGTACATAACACTTGAGGAAAGTGTAGATAGTATGATCGAAACCGCAAAGCTTTATGGGTGGAACATCGCGCCCTTCATAGAGAAAGGACTGCTTGCTCTCATCCAGTTGAGCCCGTCAGACATAAGGACATCAGTGGCAAGGGTAGAGAGCGAATTACCAGGTCTTTTGAGATCACTTGGGGCAAAAAGGCTCGTAATAGATGCAATAACGCTGTTTGAGATGCTCTTTGATACTGCATCAGAGAGACGCAAACTTCTGTTCAATTTATCCCAGATAGTCAAAGAGAGCGGTACTACTGCGCTTTTCACTTCTGAGACAGGCAAGGAGAATCCTTACCAGTCAAAATTCGGGCTTATAGAGTATATCTCTGACGGTGTAATCCTGTTGAGATATGTGCGCCACACAGACATGAGCGAGGTCATACTCGCTATCGAGATAACAAAGATGCGAAGGACGAAACACTCAAGAGCTGTCAAACCCTACGGCATAACTGAAAACGGCATAGTCGTATTCACGGAATCAAAGGTATTTTGAATGTGTAATTACAGCTTGATATCTTCGTTTTCAACAAGAATCCTGAACTCTTCAAGGCTGACTCTCCCGCTTTTCTGGAATTTTTCCCTTGCAAGCTCCCGTTTTCCTTCATTTTTCTGTGAATCCTTTGCAAGCTGGAGCTCTTTCATCTTCTCAAGATAGAGCCCAAGCTCGTCCCTGAGTTTCGGGATTTCAGTCTTAAGAGAGCCTATCTTTTTTCGAAGTGGAGCTATGCATTTATATTTTTCAGACAGCAGGGAATGATAAGAATCTGCTTCTTTTCGCACTGTATCCATCTCATTATAAAGAGCGATCATCCCTTCATGGTATTTCTGGGATTCCTGCGCAAGGGTTTGGATCTGTGCATATAGAGAATCCATATCTGTGTATACTTCTTTTGCTTTATTGTATTCCACTGAGATCTCGGTATGTATCTCGTTAGCTTTCTTGGTGGCATCAAGTCTCTGATTTAATTCATTCAGGCGATTAAAAATATTGATCTCATGCTCAAGAGGGATGTCAGCACTCAAAAACAGGTTGAGTTCATCAATGTAGGCTTTTTCAAGTGTTTCAAGCCTGCCGCGCGCTGTCGCATTCAGGTTATCGCGGGCTTTCTTAAGTTCACCGATTTTTTCGCCGAATTCCTTCCCTTTGCCTTTGAGCTGGTCGCGCATGGATTTTAATTCTGCGATCCTGATATTGGTTTCATCACGTTTTTTCCGCATCTCCTGTGCTTTTGGCGATAGCTCTTTAACCCTTGTATTTAAACCATCGCGTTTAGCTTTTAACTCGGCTGCGCCTTCGCTATGAAGATAGATATCCTTGAATATTGTCTTCAATTCCCGTTCATTCTGTTCGAGCTTCTGCCTGAGAAGGTTACTTTTTTCTTTTAATTCCCGTTCTGAAAGTTTTGAGAGCACATTTTGTAAATTTTCAGCCTGTGATTCAGCAGATGCTTCAAGATGCACTTCAGTGGTCGTTTCAGCAGGTATGTTCTCTGCATGCATGGTCATATCATCAGATTCAATCAATCTTAATCACTCCTTTTTGTTTTTCCCAGTAATCAAGGGCACTGTCATGACTTTCAATCCTGTGTTTTAACCAGTTATGGCGTCCTTCAATCTCATTGATCTGCCTTTCAATCTCTTTGGCTGAATCTGAATACTGCTTTGGTCTATCGCCAATAGACAATAATTCTTTGTGAGATGAGTTGGCTTCGTTTAATTTATCCACAATACCTCTGCATGTTATGCTTATTCCTGCTCTCCCTGCTGCAGATTCAAAATCGCAAAGCAATTTTTTTATTTCTGCTATCATCACTTCTTCATCCTCAATATTTTTTGAGTTTTGAAGCTTTTTCTCAAGCTCTTCTATTTTGCCTGTGAGGCGTATTGTATCCTGCATACCGGTAACCTTACCCGCACGCATTTTATCAATCACCTGATTGAATATATCTTCCCTCTGTTTTTTTGCCTGATAGAAGAGCAGATGATATTTCTCGTTAAGGACAAGTATTCTTGAATCTGTCGTTTCGATTTCTTTTTTAACCGTATCTGACTGTTGTCTAATGGAATTCAACCTGCTATCAAGCTCTGAAAATTCATTATTGTACGTATCGAGCAATTTTGTATGCTTTTCAATGACCAGTTCGATCAATTTACTGCTTTCAATGATTTCTGTCATAATCTCACCATCTGTGCATGAGGGATACCTTCGATAAATATAACTGAATCAGGGTCAACACATTCGCAATCAACAGCGCACGCTATTGATTTTTCACCCGCGATATTAGCTATTGTAGCGTCTGATAGGGCTTCTTTTACCTCGTTCTCACAAACTTCGTCGCCTTTATAAAAGCTTTCTTCAAGTTTGAGAACAAGGTCTCCTTCCTTGAATTTTTTTCCAATTATGCTTTTATCACAGACAGCTACAATGGTCTGGTTTTCTGTATTGTATTTTTTCATATACATTTTAGACAACTCTGAACCGTTCATTGCTTACTTCAATTATCTCTCCAGCGCTCTTTAATTTTTGTATTATATCTTCAACAGTATCTTTTTTGATACCTGATTCTTCTGCTTTTATTATAATATCTTCTATGGGCGCTGTACCTTTATACTCTTCCTGTACTTCCCTGATGATTTCTCTCATCACCTTGATTTTATCGCGCTGGCTTTTGCCCATTCCAACGTTGATTATATCTGCATCAAGTCTTCCGGTCTCAGGGTCGGTCATGACCTGCTTTAAGCTTGCCATCACGATTCGAATTATGCGGTCTGTATCTTCAGTCGTTATTACATTGCTCAGACGCACACGTGCGCTTGCCTCTGCAAGCCTGATAAGGGCTTCAAGCTGGCGCGCTGTCACAGGTACAGGAGAATTGGGGTCTTCACCCTGTTTTCGCAAACCAAGATAAAAATCGATCAACTGCTTTCTTGCATCATCCTGGATAATGGGAAAGATGTTCTTTTTTGTATATGCGATATACTTTCGAAGCATATCTGCCTGGATGACCGGCTGGATCACTTCCATGGCTTTTGTTATCTCTTCCATGGTTATCCCTGAGTTGATTATATTTTCTCTCCTCACAGAAAGTTCACCTGCATAATGCGCTTTAAGGATATGTTCTGCAATCGCTGTGTCCCTGTTCACTGAAGGTTCATCTGTCAGGATGAAGATGAGGTCAAAACGCGACAGCAGGGCAGGAGGCATGTTGATCTGCTTTGCAATGGGTTCGTACCTGTCAAACCTTCCGAACTTCGGGTTCGCGGCTCCAAGCAGAGCACAGCGCGACTTCAATGTTGCCATGATGCCGGCTTTGGCTATGCTGATAGTATTGTGGAGCACCAGTCCCTCGGATATAAATGTATGGTTTGGTTCTACAGTAACATCGTAAACCCACTCAGTATCAATGTTATTTAAGATTTCAACATCTTTTATTTCAACAAAACGAATTTCTGGATTTGCTGCAGGTGCAAGCATACCTTTTTTCACACTATCTGCACGTATTTCTTTTATTTCTCCATCCTTTAAAATGTATACAGGATGTTCTGGAGTAACTGTTATACTTCTTCCATTGGAATATGTAATTTTAACAAAATATTCAGGTGCTTTGTGCCTGCTTACTCTATCTACATATGTTGAATGGATATTTTTAAAATCGGTGGTCAGGATTTTAAATTTTTGATTTACTGAGAGATTTAATATTTCGCAGTTATTTCCATAAATTACCCTTTCACTATTAGAGCCTATAAGTTCATCTACAAATCTGCCGATTTCTTTTTTTTCTCCATTTGAAAACATAATTTCTGTCTTTGGGTGATAAGACTGCTGCTCCATCGCCTCATGCATCGAACTTCTGTCATCAGCTTCCATCTTGTCAAGTTCATCCACGCATGCCAGACCCATGTCTGCGAGCACGAGCGCACCTGCTTCAAGCGTCCATCTCCCTTCACCGAATTCGTCCTTTACAGCAGTAGCAGTCAGACCTGCTGATGTTGAGCTTTTTCCGCTTGTATATATACCGCGCGGCGCAAGCCTCACGCCATAACGCAGCAGCTGGGATTTTGCAACACCAGGGTCACCCACGAGCAGGATATGCACATCGCCGCGGATGCGCGTTCCATCAGGCAGGGGCTTTGGTATGCCTGAAAAAAGCTGAAGCGCCATAGCTTCCTTGACTTCCTCATACCCGTAGATGGAAGGCGCTATCGAATGTATCACCTTTTTATAAACCTGCGGGTCTTTTCCAAGGGCAAGTATCTCTTTTATTTCTTCTTTTGATATTTCTATATCCTCGAATCCCTTATCCTCTATCTCAATAGAGATGCCGTCAAGCACAAGGTCAAAGAATGTGCTCTTCCCCTGCTGCGTACTTCTCTGGTATGAGCGCAGTATTCCTGAAACCACCACGCGGTCGCCCGGAGATACTGTTCCTGCAAGGTCGTCATCCACGTCCACGTCCAGCGTCTGCGGCTGTTCACCTCCGCGCAGGTCGTCGGGCGATTCCTGCACACGCAGCTTCTGGGCATCGATGAACACAGACTCTTCGTGAATGAGCTTAAAAGGTCCCTTTCGTCCACATACATCGTTTTCGCACTCAAAAGGCTCAACGAATTTGCCTTCGCTCTGCGGCACGAATGTTATATGGTCGCAGCGCTGGCATTTGAAAGCTGCGTTTACGATCTTTGGTCTTACCTCAGTGGCTTTCCTGATAAGACCTGATACGGCGATGAACTTATTGATGTTAACGCTTCGAAGCTCCCTTATCTGGATGTGTTCAGGAAGCTTGACAATCCTCACATGAGCCTTGTCAAAATCCACATCCACAGGCAGGTCGATCCCGCAGAAGGCTTCATTTGCATGTTTTAATACAGCATCAGGATGCTCAAGTAATTCGCTTGCAATCTCAGGGTCGAAACGCTCAAGGTCTGGGAACTGTATGGATAAGCTTCGCTTTTCAGGATAGTTTTTGGCAAGTTCAAGAATGTTTTCCCAGTAATAACGCTTGAAGAAATCTTCCCACGTCTGGACTGATGATTGTGCCATTTTGTAAACCATAGAGTCCGAAAGGTACTTCAATGTTTCGAGTGTGTAGATTAGTACCTCTTTCTTATCAAGAACACTATAATCAGTATCAGCACCGCATATTCAAAACCCGGTGTCTTTTGTGTTGCAACCGGCGATGGGCTTGGGGTGGGTATGCCTGTGGTTTTTTCTACTGTTGCAGTTACAGTAGTACTTGGTGTTGCAGTTACAGTAGCAGCTGGTGTTTTCTGAACAAGTTCTTCTGATGAATATGCATAAACAAATCCGCTGTGGGTTACAGCATACAGCATGTTTCCTGATACAGCAGGTGAGGTTATGTAATCCTTATCCTTTGTTCCTGTCGAGTTTTTCCAGAGCAAGCTCCCTGTGTTTGCATCAACAGCATACATAAGATTGTTTTTTGACCCGAAGTAAACAACGTCATTTGCAATAGCAGGGGAAGAATCAACGTAGCCAGCAGCCCCAAAGCTCCATTTCTTTGTTCCTGTCGCAACATCTATTGCATAGAGGTTGAAATCCTTTGAACCTACAAAGACAGTGCCGTCCTTTACAGAAGGCGAAGATTCCACATTATTCCCTGTCGAGTATTTCCATTTCAAATCGCCTTTATCTGCTGTCAGAGCATAGATATTGCCATTATTTGACCCCACGAACAAAATCCCATTTGCAACTGCAGGTGATGATTTAATCTCGCCTGTGTTGGTGTAATAACGCCACTTCTCTTTGCCGCCTGCTGCATCGTATGCAAAAATAATACCGTTATCATTCCCGACATAGATTGTTCCATCTGAAAACGCAGGAGATGAATCGATATTCTTACCAGAGAGCGCGGTCCATGAAGGCTCACCTGTGTTTACATTAAAAGCGTACAGTGCTCCATCCTTTGAACCCACATACACAAGGTTACCAATTACAACAGCAGATGATAAAAATCCATCTGTAGCGTTTTTATAGATCCATTTTATGGTACCATTTGTTATATCGATGGAATAAAATCGATTATCATCTCCCCCGATGTACAGCGTTCCATCCGCAACAACAGGAACTGAATTTATAAAACCATTGGTTTGGGTTCTCCATATCTCGTTGCCAGTTGCAGCATCTATGGCATGTACCCCATAATCTGAACCGACATACAGTACACCGTTTACAATTATTGGGGATGAATCCGTATCAAACCTAAGGTTTGAGACCCATTTTAAGGTCAGTGGCGGATTAACGGTATCAGTTGTAAAACCAGTATGCTGGGAATCTTTTTTGAACATGCTCCAGTCTTCTGCCAAGGCAGGTGAAATTAAAAGCAGCACTGCAAGTAAATAAGTAATGATTTTCATGTCAACTCCTCTTAAAGAGTACTATTTGTATTTTAGACTTAAGAATTTAACTGTTTTTTTGCAGATAAAAATTCAATAAAAGATTTTTATAGCTCATCATCATGATTAAATATTAATAAGACATTTAATCAGGACTTATCGCAGGTGATTCGATGCCATCAGCAGAGTTGCCCTTCAGCATACTTGCAATAATAATACTCATGCTCGCCTCAATATTTTTCAGCCTGACAGAGACATCTATACTGTCCCTGAATAAAATCCGCCTGAAAGGTAACATAGAAAAAGGGCGAAAAAATGCTGGCATTGTAAAGGAACTGCTGGATACTCCTGAAAATTTCTTGGCTGCAATCCTGATAGGCAACAATATAGTTAACATAGCCATCTCAGTGCTGGTAACTACAATTGTAATCCATGTTTTTGGTGCTGATTCTGTGGCTCTTGCAACCGTAATCGCAGCTTTCATAATCCTAGCTTTTGCAGAAATAACACCAAAAGCCTATGCTGCGAGGAATCCGGATGTAGCCTATAAACTTGCAGGTTTAATGAAATTTCTGGTATGGGTTTTAAAACCATTTATCATATTTTTTACAATATTTACAAATGCTCTCCTGCACCTGCTCTGTGCACGTTCGACCCTGAAAGAACCCATATTTCT
>JAWOKW010000354.1:0-4164 GCA_033854095.1 Candidatus Methanoperedens sp.
ATTAATTTATTTAATATTATACTATCTATTACGCTATTATGAGATATATAGTTTTATAACAACAAATTTCTAAGTTAGAGCGTATACATTATGAAAGAGATAAAATAAATGTGGAAATACCTATCACAGATAGCTTAAGAAGCCATGTTTTAAAGGCTATAGAAGAGATAAAACGGATAATAGATGCTGAAATTGAGCCAAAGCCTACGAAACAAAAAGAAAAATGCACAGACTGTGAGTATTTCAAATACTGCGGAGGTTTGTAATGTATTTCTTCTCAGAGGATGAAAGGAAATATATTTTAAAGAAGCTGCTGCCAGAAGCGAGGAAGAACGATGTCTCAGAGGACTTAAGGGGCTGGAACTGGCATCAATCAGAGCTCTCGCCTCCTTTCGAGAGCATCAAGCTTTCTCTCTGGGAAATCGCCGGTAAATACTGCGAAAGCGGAAGGGATGTTTATCTCAGACATGTTGAAAAGGTAACAGCGCCTCCGAATAGGGAGATGATAAGAGGGAAGATATATCACGATGTGCTGCATGAACTGCTCCCGCTTGCTAAAAAATATATCTATCAAAATGGACTGAATGCCTGCGCTACACTTCGTGAGTTTTTGCAGGCGCAGAAACCCACAGCAGAAGTGCCTGCGCAGTTCCTGGATGAGGAGAAAGCCGAGATTCAGGAGTACGTCTCAAGGCTGTGGAACTTCGAGGTGAACAGGATATGTTCAAGGGTGGATGAATACCTGGGCAAATACTACCATCTGAACGAGGACTCGCTTGTGAATCATGCGATGCCGATAGTTCTTGAGCATAAGATGGATGGAAGATACCTTGGGCTGAGCGGCAACCTGAGCGCGGATGCAGTGAACTTCGCAGGCGTGCTTATATGCGATCTTAAGACGGGCGCAAAAAGGGATTTCCACAGGCTGACGACAGCGGGGTATTCTTTAGTCTATGAAAGTTTATATGAAATACCTGTGAATATTGGATGTACTGTTTATCTATCTTTTATCAAAGGTCATCCAACCCCGCATATAGAACGGGATATATATCTGATTAATGATGAACTGAGGCAGTGGTTCATAGAGGAGAGGGATAACAAGCTTGAGGTGGTGTATTACGGCAAGGACCCAGGGAAGGCAAAGAGCTGCCCACAGAACTGCATTTATGTGGAGCGGTGTGCGTAATGGGTGGTTCCAGAGCATGGATTCGGCATTTAAGTTTGACTGTTCGACTCGTATTATCAGAAATCTTTATCTGAAAAGAGGTTAACTTTCAATATCATGGCTGACGCAATACCTGCTATATATGAGGATGGCAAGTTCAAACCACTTCAAAAAGTTAATATTCCAGAGCACAAGCATGTACATCTTATATTAATACCAGATGAAGAAATTGATATTTTAAAATCCCAGAAAAAGGAAATATCAAAGATAATAGGCATCGGAAGCAGTGACAAAACTGATGTTGCACGAAAGCACGACCAGTATCTTTATTGAGGGAATCATTTTTGCCAATTTTCGTTGACACAGGTGCATGGTATGCTCTTTTAGACAAAAATGATTCAGATCATGCTTCAGCTTTGAAATTCATGGAGTCATTGACCCACTCGTTAGTGACAACAAATTATGTTGCCGATGAGATAATTACACTTGCCAAAAATCGTCTGGGTTACAAAGCTGCAGTTGAAATTGGAAGAAAACTATGGGACGAATCAATCGCAACCCTTATCCGAATAACGTTTCAGGATGAAAAGAAAGCATGGGAAATATTTGTCAAATATAGCGATAAGGGCTTTAGTTTTACAGATTGTACAAGTTTTGCTGTCATGGAACGGCTTGAAATTACTGAAGCTTTCGCTTTTGACGAACATTTCAATCAGTATGACAATATAGTAAAATTACCACAGGATTAGCCGAACAGAAGTGCTGCATTTATGTGGAGCGGTGCGTGTAGCAGGGATAAAAAGAAAGGGATATATTTGATAAGAGCATTCAAAGTTAAAATGAGAGGAATATGGATGACAGGGTAGAGTATGAAAACCTGCTGCTGGCGGCAATGATGCATGATATAGGGAAGTTCTGGCAGGGTGCGGGCAAAAGAGGTGAACATCCAAGCCTGAGCAGTGAATTTGTTAAAAAGTATTTCATAAAATATCAAAATGTGCATAGTTTTGTATTGAATCACCATAATCCAAAGAATAATATAGAAAAAATTATACAAAACGCTGATCATCTATCTGCAGAAGAACGAGAAGAATTAGAAGAGGAAAGAAAGGGTAAAAGAAAAGATGAGCCACTAATTTCTATATTCTCAGAGATAGAACTAAACAATCAAAAACTTGAATCTCAATACTATCCTCTTAAATTTTTGAACTTAGAAAAAAATTCCATATTTCCAAAGAAAAAAGAAGTTTTGTTAGCAAAGGAAAAAATATGGCATCTTCAACCATCGTATGAGCAGTTATGGAAACAGTTTGTCTCTGAGATTGAAAAAATATCAGAGAATAATTTTAATTCATTATTTGAGACTTTATATTTTGTAATGAAAAAATATACATTGTGCGTGCCTTCAGCCGTGTATCTACATGTACCGGACATTTCTCTTTTTGACCATTCAAAGACAACATGTGCAATAGCGTCATGTCTTTATGAGTATAATACACGAGAGAAGGAGAAGTTTTTACTTGTTGGCGGAGACGTCTCTGGAATTCAGAAGTTCATTTATACAATAACTTCAAAGGGTGCTGCAAAAAGTTTAAGGGGGAGGTCATTATACTTACAACTGCTGAGCGAAATTATAGCAAAACATATTATCAAAGAATTAAATTTAACTATCACAAATCTTCTATATTGCAGCGGCGGACATTTTTACATTCTTGCTCCAAAAAATATTGAGGATAAACTATTGGGGTTAAGAAGGCGGATAAATGAAAAACTTCTTGATTTTCATAAAGGAGAGCTATACATAGCGCTTACATGGATTCCTCTATCTGAGGAAGATTTTAAAAAGGAAAAATTTGCGAAGAAATGGAGTGAGATTGCTGGTTATCTCAGCGAGTGTAAAAAGAAAAAATTCTCTGAGATATTTGAGGAAGAACGATATGAAATACTCTTTGGACCAATGGATGAAGGTGGCAAAAAAGAAATATGCGATGCATGTAAAAATGAATCATCTGAGCTATTGTATCGAGATGAGAGTAATGGATGGCAGCCTTGGAGCGTGGGCATAGATGAAGAAAAGTTCTGTTCTATGTGCAAGAGTTTTATTGACCTTAGCGAAGAAGCAAGGATAGCAGAACACGAAGTTGAGATTTATAACCCAAAACAGAAGATAGCACCAGCAGGGACGTATCAAGAACTTTTGAATAGTTTCGGGTTCAACATCCATTTTAAAGAGAACTTAGACGCTATGGAATATTATGATGGAGAAGGAATCACTGTTTATAAACTAAATTCAACGGACTTTTTGAATGAAAAATCAATGACTTTGGTAAAAGATAATGTATCTTACGGCTTCAAATTTCTTCCAAGAACTGTACCTGAGCTTGAAGAAGACAGAGTTGAGAACGGGAAAACTATACATAAAGGAAGCATAAAAGATCTCGATTCTCTTGGAGAAGAGGCTGAAGGAATTAAACAGGTTGCCATATTAAGAATGGATGTTGATAACCTCGGCAAGATATTTGCTAAAGGATTGGGTGATAATGCTACTATCTCAAGAGTTTCGACTTTAAGCACGATGCTCTCATTATTTTTTGAAGGCTACTTAAATAAATATATTGAACAAAAACATCGAAATAAAATTTATGTTGTCTATTCTGGTGGGGATGACTCTTTTATTATAGGCTCATGGAATGTTGTGTTGGATCTGGTTTATGATTTGTACAATGAATTTAGAGAGTTTACATGCAGGAATCCAGATATAACGCTTTCTGCTGGCATTGCAGTTCTTGATCCTAAGTTTCCTGTTTATAAAGGGGCTGAGATTGCAGGCAGTGCTTTAGAGGAAAAAGCAAAGTATGGTGATAAAAATAAGGTATTTGTTTAGCTGGGACAACATTCCAGGAAACGATAACAAAAGACTCATCGAATTCCTGACACAGAAATTTGGTATTGATTGGATAAAAACAGCAAAAATTGAAAAAATCGATGGTGATAGGACT
>JAWOKW010000355.1:0-3364 GCA_033854095.1 Candidatus Methanoperedens sp.
TCCAGATGGGCGGCATGGAACTTCACGGCGACCCGAATGCGAGTTTAACTGTCCTCAAGGAAGCCAATAAGGATATAAAAGAAAGGGTAAAGCGTTCGATAAAAGGCGAAGGTGTCGCTGATGATGCTAAGAGGCTGTTCGTGGGCGGCTCGTGCGTATTTCCAAATGACTTCAGGACAGAGGAAGCTGGAGGGATTATTGTTGGAAATGATAACCACTGGAGCGATATCAGCACGCTTGTAGAAGAAACAGGAGACCCATACGAAAAGCTGGCTAAGGCGATCCTTTCATATCCCTATGAGCAGCCCATAGAAGAACGGGCTGAATGGACAATAGGGGAAGTGAAGAAATCACGTACAGATGGATTTTTATTCCTGTACAACTGGGGCTGCAATACCCAATCAGCGATATCCAGGATGCTGTGCGATATCGTACATGAAGAAACCGGTATTCCAACCCTGATCATAGAACATGAGCTGAGAGGAGAACAGACAGAACAGCTTCAAAACCGCGTTAATGCATTTATCGAGATGTTAAACTAAGGTATGGACAAAAAAGAAGATTTCAAACGGCTGCATAGATTTTCAAAAAAAATCGTACTTATCATTGTTGTTCTTTCGCTCTGGGAAATTCTACCCAGAACAGGAATAATCAATCCTATTCTTCTACCCACGTTCTCTTTGACGCTCATAACAATAAAAAATCTCATTCTGTCGGGTGAATTACAGGTTCATATAGCAGCAAGTTTGCAGAGGTCTCTTGCAGGATTCGGGTTAGCTCTTGTGGTAGGTATATCCCTTGGACTTATCATGGGATGGTATAATAGCATCGAGACATATACTGACCTGTTAGTGCAGAGCCTGAGGAACACCTCGACCTTTGCCCTTATGCCAGTATTTATCTTGCTTCTTGGAATCGGGGAAGCTTCGAAAATAACAATAATATTTTTCGGTGCTGTGTGGCCGATTTTAATAAACACGATAAGCGGGGTTAAAAATGTTGACCCTCTTTATATAAAAGCAGCCAGGTCCATGGGCGTCAGTGACAGCGAACTATTCAAGAAAGTAATACTCCCTGCAAGCGTGCCGTCAATAGTCGCTGGTATTAGATTGGGGGTCAAGATAGCCATAATGGTAGTGATCGCAGCAGAGATGATTGCAGCCAACTCAGGGATGGGCTTTTTTATTCAAAATGCCCGTACTGTTGTTCGGACAGACGAGGTTTATGCTGGGGTCCTGGTCATGACCCTTATGGGTCTCATAGCTAATTATTCCACGGTCTGGATAGAAAAGAAAGTGACCTATTGGAAAGGCGATATCGACAATGCGATTTTATAAAATTGGAGGTAAAAATGAATAATAAAATATACGGAATCGTAGGATTGGTGATACTAAGTTCAATAACAGTATTCGCTTTAAACTATAACAGCAATAATAACGTGACCGGGAACACAGAACCAGCATCTCTCAAAATAGGAATTGTGGGTGCTGCTCCAACTGGGCATCTGGGAGTCTCAATAAGAGAAGGATATCTTAAAGAAGAACTGGCAAAGGTTAATGCTAACTATGAGGTAGTTTCTTCTGTAGGGCCTGGTAATCCAATCGCAGAGCTGCTTGGATCTAGTAGTATCGATATAAGCGATTCTGGTGATGTACCAATATTGCATACAATTGGCGCTGGAATTGATATTGAAATAATCGCAATAGAGCCGTGGGGAGGGTCAAGAAATTCATTTGTGGTTTTAAACGGCTCAGAAATCAAAACTATCAATGATTTGAAGGGTAAAAAAGTATCAGGAGGAAATGGGGGCGGAAATTCTCAGCTATTTTCACATTATATTTTGAAAAAATATGGTATGTCACCAAAGGATGACGTAACATGGGTGAATTTAGAAGGTGCGGATGTGATAAAAGCTGCCCTGATAAATAAACAGGTTGATGCTTCGGTGATCGGGATAACGACAGCAGCCACGTATGAACGGGAAGGCTGGGCTAAAATATTATATGATGTTAATCAGGATCCAGAATGGCCTGGTCAGGGTATAAATGTTGTACGAAGGAATTATGGGATTGAGCATCCTCAGGTAGTGACAGCGTTCTTAAAAGCACAAATAAGAGCACAGGAATGGATGAAGAGTCACCCGGATGAATTCCTAAAATATGAGTCGAACACTTCTAAAATACCTACATGGGCTTATCTGAAGCAGTATCCCAATAATGAGTTCATTCAAAATTACTCTTTGAATAAGAACGAAATTGACAGGTTGAACAGGCAAAAAACGAACATGATCGACAACGGCATACATGAGGGTGATTTTGATGTGGTGTCTAAGGTGAATAGAACATACCTCGAAGCAGCCTTAAAAGAAGTAGGGAGAAAATGAGGGAGAATGAGCATGAGAGATTTCAAAATAGAAACATTTGAGGAAGCTGCTGCATACGATAAGAACAGCGACCAGCAATACAACAGTGGACTGCTTCTGATAAACGAACTTGGAATAAAAAAAGGAAGCACTGTGCTGGATATAGGTGCTGGTACGGGCAGATTAGCGCTGCATACAGCAGAATTAATAGGCAGGGATGGGTTATATTTTGGCATCGATCTATCTCAAGAACGCATCAATATCGCAAAAAAGAAGGCTCAGAGCATACAAGCCTCTAATCTTTTTTTTGAGGTCGGTGATGGCACTGATCTAAGTCGTTTTGAGAATGGGTTTTTTGATGTCGTATATATGAATAGCGTATTTCACTGGATAAAAGATAAAAAAATATTATTTGATGAGTGCTACAGGGTTTTAAAACCAGGCGGTCGCCTCGGATTCACATCGCAGGTAAAAAACGTTCCTCACAATGGCATTAGAGAAATCGCACGCACGATTTTGAAAAAAAGAGGATATAATATCCAAATCTCAAATCATGACAATTATCCAGTAACCGTTGATGAAGCGAGGGAGCTGCTTGAACAGACAGGATTTCTTGTACAAAACATAGAGGTCAGGCAAATAAAAGACAATTTTGCATCAGCCGAGGATGCGGTTAATTCTATAATGAACAGGGCTAAGCATCGAAATTTTCTAAGAGATGTGCCCCAAAAACAGCATCCTAAGATAAGAAATGAACTTATAACTGAACTAAAAAAAATAGAAACAGAAGAAGGCATAAGTTTTGTCAGAAACAAAATCTACGCAATAGCTGAAAAAGGAGGTAACTAATGACAATAGTTCCAGACGTTAAGTTGGATGTGAGGGGCGAAAAATGTCCCTATCCGCGCATCATGGCACTGCAGCATATAAAAACCCTCAAAAAAGGCGAGATACTTGAGGTCATAGCCAGCGACCCTGAAGCCTGGCAGAATATCGATGTAT
>JAWOKW010000356.1:0-2817 GCA_033854095.1 Candidatus Methanoperedens sp.
ACTGGGGAATTCTACACCGCCGTTGACACTACAACATTATTCCCACTCACTTCCTGAGCTATTTTTTCTGCAACATCTTCAGGAGTTTGCAGAAATGTTCCGACTCTTTTAGGATGTACTATACCGCGCAGAGCAAATTTTAGGGACGAAACTAATCCAGATGAGCTTGCTTTCTTTGCTATATTCATAAAGATGATGCTGCAATGACTTGTTCGAAGAATCCGGCTGCACCTGAAATCAGTAACGATAGAGCGATTACTATGCATTCAATTCTTTTCAGCAACAGTTTTTTCATGAATACCACCGTTCATACTATGTAATGCTCATGTAAATAATTTTTGTAAATTAACAGTCAATATTCTGTCTGATTCCGATGGACAAAGATCTTCTTAGCGGTAAATTCTATGACTTGGACATTAGATATATAGTTATATGTACTTTTAAACTTCAGTTAGGCGATACCCTTCATTGAAGATGTTCAATAGCAGGTTAAAGAAATAAACATAAAACCCAAAACAGTTTTGAATTAAAAAATTATGCAATTTAATAATTTTACCGTTTAACCATTCAACCACTACACTTTTAAATCCAGTAAATCATTAAACCCATACATCGGAGGGAACAATGTCATCAAAAATCATCAGCATCAGCAACCAGAAAGGCGGTGTGGGAAAAACAACAACCGCAGTCAATTTGTCAGCCGGACTTATCCATGCCGGCAAAGGCATCCTTCTCATCGACATGGACCCGCAGGCCAACGCAACGATCAACCTGCTGCCTCAGGATTCTGAGTCTGAACTCACGATAAAAGATGTGTTCTACGGGAAGAAGCTGGCTCAGGCGATCAGCCCGTCAGTTGTGGATGGCCTGGATATCGTTCCATCTGCGTTGAGTTTTGCAGCGATTGAATCAGAACTCATCTCAAAGATTGGGCGTGAATTGATCCTGAAGAAAGCCCTGGATGATAAAATAAAACCGCAGTACGATTTCATTATCATCGACACACCCCCAGCCCTGGGGATGATCTCAATAAATACGCTCTGTGCTGCCGATGAAGTGATTATCCCGATCCATGAATTCTATGCTCTCGAAGGAGTAACGCAGCTTATGAACGTGATCTCGCAGGTCAGAGAAGACCTGAATCCAGGCCTGAAAGTCAGTGCTGTTCTTCTGACCATGTATGATGAGAGGACAAATCTTGCAAAGGATATCAAAGAAAAGGTACACGAGGTATTCGGCGATATCGTCCTGAATACAACCATTCCCAGGAGTGTAAAGCTGGCAGAAGCACCAAGTCATAAGCAGACGATTTTCGATTATGCTCCTGAATCAACTGGAGCAAGGGCATACTCTGCCCTCTCAAATGAATTGATGGAAAGGTGGAGGTAATTCAAATGGCATTAGGAAAGACGAGTCTTAAGAAAATGGATAATATCGATGCACTGCTTGGCAAATCGCTATCATCACCACAGCCCAGGATCACGGGCAATGCGATCAGGGCTGCAAAGCTCACAGATGATGATATCGAGAAGGTGGAGCTGGTCAAGAAGATGCTCGGCACGGATAACACATCGGAGGCGCTGCGGTGGTTCATCAAGGCTGCCTGGAAGACGCATGGGGAGAAGATAAGGGAGATCGTGGAGAAGAGGGAGGCGATTGTGGGGATAAGGATTTAAAAGGATGACTCAGCGGCTTGCGCTCACCGTATCGATTACATGCGTGGCAGGAAACAATCATGCGGGACAGGTCAGGCACAACAGTCAAAGAACTTTGCCCTTGGTGGCAGCTTACGTAGTATCAGGCCGTATAAACATGTTATCTATTCTTTGTAAAGTTGTATCTTGGACTTTTCAAAGATACCATAGTTCGATATGCGCTCTTCACTGGTTGAATCAGGGATATCGCCTTTTCCATGCGTTATCCAGCTCTCGCCTGGTTTGAGCACGATTTGTTCTGATCCCCGCTTGAGATATACAACACCTTGAGCATCAACTTTTCCTATTGTAACGATATCCTGAGTGAAAGGGAGATTAGTAATAGCATAAACACTGCTGGCAGCTCCGTCGTTCTGGACACTTGTTCCTCTACCATACACCATTTTCAGATCGGTCAAATTCTCAAGAGGAAACCATCTACCAGGAGGCACTATATGCGGCTTGAGTGTACCGTTATCCTTATCAAAAATGTATGTTGGGAAATCAATAAAATGGCCATTGCTAATAGTTGTCCATCTCTCAATGAACACATATTTATCAGCAGGAATAGGCCATGATCGCTCAGGGGTAATTACTTCTTCCAAATTAATGGCATCAAAGTAGTAGTTATCTCTTGTCTTCGCAAACGGTGCAAACCAGAACATCAGGCGAGCATCATTCACAGTTTCAGTGAGACCTGTTGTGTCAAATTCTTCGGTAAAGGTCTGCCACTCATTCTTAAGATCGATCCTCTTATCTAAACCATAGTTGGTATATGGTGAACCATGTTTGAATAGCACCACCTTTAGATCACGACTGCTCGACGATTTGGCTGCGAAGCTCAACCGATAACGTGTGTTCGGTTTCAGGGTTATTTCATTCTGATATAGCTGAATGTTGGAACCGCGGCTTGTCACTGTAATGTGTGCCGCATTGTTTCCTTCGAATCCTGGAGATATCATTCTGAAATATCCTGTTCCATCCGTGAAGAACACCCAATCCTTCTTACCAGATTCAAAACCCGGATTCTTGATAAGATTAAACCCAAGAGGCTGATTCGTGAAGTTCAAGTTCACAACATTCTGACCCTCTATGTTGACCAGTTTGAAAGTTGCGTTCGTAG
>JAWOKW010000357.1:0-2543 GCA_033854095.1 Candidatus Methanoperedens sp.
GGCATATCGGCTTTGCTCGACCAGGTTCTTGAAGACTCGGCACAGGCTGAGGCTGCTTCCCCGGCTCCTGCTGTTGTGCCAGAAGCAAAATCTTCGCAGCAACCTGCACCGGCAGAGGTTAAGCCTCTGGAAGCTCCACCAATGACGAAGCCTCCAGAGCCTCAGAAACAGCCACCTGTACCACCGGCTACACTACCAGTAAAAGAGCCGGAGAAACCGGTTAAGGGTGATGAGAAAGGAGCTGCTGGAGAGAAGGCGAAGAAGTCTCGCAAGAAAGAGACTGCAAAGAGCCAAGCTGAGCCACCAAAGGAAGCTCCGAAGGAAGCTCCCGGCGCGGCCAAGCCAGAAGTGATGCCTGAGCCGCCCAAGGAAGCTGCGAAACCAGCTGCTACGCCGAATGTCCTTGATGACTCTGAGAAAATGGTTCTTGATATCCTCAAGACCCATAAACCACAGGGAACTCTGGCAAAAGATACCATAGCAAATGTCCTGAGAGCTCTGGGATATGCGATGCTGAATGTTGACGGCATCCTTGCGAAGCTCAAGTCAGCTGGTGAGATAATAGAACCAAAGGACGGCTTCTACCGAGCAGTGTGAGACTATGAGCGCATGTCCCCATTGTGGAGAGGAGAGGGAATCGATCCTTCCTCTTTCAAAGACGGGAGGACGGATGCATGGACGCGGAGTAGATGAACAAGTCTGCATGAATCCTCTCTGCTCCCATTTTGAAAAAAGGTGATATCATGAAAACAGCCGTCGAAGAGGCATTAAAAAGAGTGCTCACAGACCAGAAGCTCAGTAGGGGGGATAAGGCTCTCCTGACTTCAGAGGTCGCCGATGCCCTGGAATTGTTCTATGCGATAGCGAGATACCTGCCAGAAGTGTATCACGAGGACGTGACATCCTCCCCGCCCTAAAGAGTAATGGCGTTAAGTTAAGATGAAGTATATATTTAATTACGAATAAATTTCAGTTGCAGATGCAGATATTGTTTTTCTCTTTAAAATTCCACTTGCTGACTTCTGGAATTAATGGTTTTTGTCTTAACTTAATGCCATTACTACAAGTAGGGTGGTAGTTCACTAATTGATGAGCTCCATCAAACACAATGGGGAATATTATTATATAGCCAAATGTCTCATAATTCAGCAGGTGTTTAAGTAATGAATAGAATCAATATTGGTCCGAACACATTTGTATATCCTAACCCGGTGACATTGTTGGGTGTTAATGTTGAACGAAGGGCAAATTTCATGGCACTTGGCTGGGTATCTCGAGTTAATGCAAATCCTCCCATGCTCGGAATTGGTATTGGCAAAGCTCACCATACAATAAAAGGAATAGTTGAAACAAAAACCTTCAGCGTAAATTTTCCAGGAGCGGATATGGTTGAAGTAACAGATTACTGTGGACTTGTCTCAGGGAAAACAACCGATAAATCACAAGTCTTCGAAATCTTTTATGGAGAACTAGAAACAGCTCCAATGATCGCAGAATGTCCATTGAGCCTTGAATGCAAGCTTGTTGATAAAGTTGATCTTCCAACAAATATTTTTTTCATTGGCGAAATTATCGCTTCTTATACTGAAGAAAAATATCTTACGGACGGTAAGCTGGATATTAAGAAAATGAATCCTCTTCTTTTAACTATGCCTGACAATAGCTATTGGACTGTCGGCAGCTACATCGGAAAAGCCTGGAATATCGGTAATAAATTCAAGAATTAGAGTGACCGTTTCAATTCGTGTTGGTAGTTATCCCAATGTGCAATATCTACAGTTCATATCATATTTAAATGGTAACAAAGGAAGTAAAATAAGTCATGAGGACTCCCCAGCCTTGAGGGAGCACGCAAAAGCGAGAATGTGCACAATTAATCAAAGCATACAAAACAATCAAGTTTATCGGGCAAATGGGCGTCGGACTATAAATACGACTTTGATTTTGATGGCACTTGTGGTAAGAACTGCAATGATTGTCCATTATAATTTAATTTTTGTAATATTATAGTTTTATATACTTAGTCTGCTTATTATAGATTGAGAAACAAACTCAAAACAAGAAACAAGAGGCGTAAAACGAAATGACATATCATATTGCCCTCTATAGAATTGTTGCTTTATTTTTTGTTATGGTTTGTAGAGGTCTCTTTCATATGATTTTTTCCTCTCCATCCTCAACATAGTTACCTGTCCCTAAACATCATCTTTAAACGCTCGAACAAGTTCTTTGATAACGACCTTAATGACCTTAATAGTGATTACTTTCATACCGCTCAGCTTGATCCTATATACTCATCAAGCTATTTTTGATTGAGGTGACTAAAGACATGGATATATTCGATGTATTGACCGCTATTTCAAATAGAAAGAAAACATTCATGCATAACGGTATAAACGAACCTGAAGCCTTGATGAAAGCAGAACTTGATGTCTCTAAAGAATATCACATATCGCTTTTTGACATCAAGAAGTTAGTCAGGGGATAAATCCTAATGTAGTGATATCCGAGGCAACAGTTCACTTTTATGAGTTCTGTTACTC
>JAWOKW010000358.1:0-6505 GCA_033854095.1 Candidatus Methanoperedens sp.
CTGGGGATACAATCTGCATCCTGAAGTCGAGAAACAAATACAAATTTTAAAAAATGCAGGTTTTAATCGAAAAGATATTTATATTTTTATGATTTACAACTGGAATCTGGACTTTGAAGAGATGGAAAGGAAACGAATAAAGTGTTATGAATGGCAGGTTCAAATTTCAGATTGCAGAAATAGACCTTTAATTCAATTACATGACGATTATAAACCCCTAAAAGATCAAAGCAATGGAAAAGAATATCATATCAATCCAAATTGGACGGATGCGGAAGTAAAACAATTCAGAAAAAATGTGAGAAGACAAAATATCTGTGTGCGGCATGATTTTCCGTATCATAGTAAACTTTTGGAAAACAAGGAAAATTTTACTAAGGAACAATTTCGTGCATTTAAAACAATGCCAATTGAAGAAGCAAAAAAATATCTGTCAGATTTATGGGTTCCATCAGAAATTACTCCGCCAGATAATAGGGAAATTTGGAGTAGCAAAAAAGCAACATATAGTCATGATGTGCAATTGCCGCTATTATCAGAATCAGCATAAAAAATAGTTTTTAAAAAATGAGATTTACGCCACTGCGCCCGATTTCTCGTACCGCCTGCCACATCCCCTGCAGTAAACCACCATATCATCATCAATTAATTCAGACCTCTGGAACTCCATTCTGCCATCTACAATCCTGTAAACATCATACTTGTTCGGCTGCGTGACAAACTCATCACTTCCGCATCTGCAAGAGTGCATATATGCGTTTATTGATTCTATCAATAGATAAATTCACTGGTGCTATCGGCGCAGGCGATTTAATCTTTTGGCTGTAATAAATATTCTGAAATTCAAATTGAAATAGGACACGGATGGCACGGATATCCACGGATATTTTACCATCCGTGCAAATCTGTGTTATCCGCGGAATCCGTGTTCGTACAAACCCGTATTTATTAACTTATTTGTAGTGTATATTTCAACTTCATTTTGCTGTTTAAAATGCCCATCGTTGCTCCATATCTGGCAATTCAAAGCCAGTGCCAGAGCCAAAAACGGTGAATCAGTAATATCAATATCCTCTAAAATACCCTCGGCTTGAGGCATCTTTTCGTTGTATTTCTCTTTTGGCGCTAAGTGAATATGCTTTTGCAAAAGCAAAAGAAGGGCATCAAAATCTTCTTCATTCATTCTGGATTTCTTCAACAGGAGTTCCGTATGTTTCATTATCTCACTAAAAATATATTCAGGAGCATGCAATTCAAATACATCGCTGAGGATTATGTTCCGTGTAGTTGACTTTTTAATCAAAGCAGAAAAAATGATGTTGGAGTCAAGTACTAATTTCATTCCTCAGCCTTTATTCTTTTGTAGAGAGCACGCTTTATAACATGGTCGAGTTCATCTATATCCTCTTCTTTCAACTCGCTCTTTTCGGCAAGCAGATCCCCAATTTTTATCTCTGTAAGTTTATTTATGATAGCTGACTCTATCCATCTCAAGCCTTCTTTATTTTTCATTATCCAACTGAAATCGTTAGGAAGTTTTAAAACAACCTCTACCATTTTTCACCTTGCAGGCTTTTGTGTCTATAACTATATTCGTTCAGGAGTGTTTAAGTCTTTTTCCCTATCTCTTTGTCAAACTTGCTCATTTTATCTATGGGCAGGATTACAAACAGCCTTTTTCTCTTATCTGTGAAGGTCAAGAAGCCCCCCAAGCCCTTTATTCACATCGATTGTATGCTCTATTTCAAAAGCGAACTCAGGCACAGGCATATCTGTATCACCACCAAACCACAAAACATCTATGTGGCTTACTATATCAACAATTTTTGGATGAAACAAATCACTTTGAAATTCTTTTATAGTTGCGACTTCTTCAAGAGGAATGTTCATAAATTTCTTCTTATGCGCTGGGTTCGGATTCTTTTTCAGGTCAAACTCTTCAAGGGGCTTTTCTTCCCTCAGAAACCATATTCCACTTCCTTTCTCTTCCTGGTAAAAAATACTGTATTGTTGTAAAGTACGTCTTACAGTATCTCTCCATGTTGGATTTGTTTCAGTCTTCGAATGCCCTTCTATTTTTGAGTAAATATCATCAAGATGTCCTGAATTGCCAATCCCTGCAAGAGCTTCCTTTACAACATCTTTCCATGTCAATTTAATCTCGTTCTTCATCTGCTGACTT
The DNA here is from genome assembly GCA_033854095.1 of Candidatus Methanoperedens sp. GTDB lineage: Archaea > Halobacteriota > Methanosarcinia > Methanosarcinales > Methanoperedenaceae > Methanoperedens. The sequence continues at coordinate 2,183 of JAWOKW010000358.1, forward strand.
AAATAAAATCCTTTGATCTTAATGCTTTCGAGTGTTTTTATTACAAGGTGGTCGCTTCGAAAACATATCAGCGCCGATCATTCTAAAAAATCTGCGTTTATTGATTCTATCAATAGATAAATTCACTGGTGCTATCGGCGCCGGTGATTTAATATTGTGGCTGTAATAAATATTCTAAGATTCATACACTGCAACGAGCACAAAGCTGAGCCTTCATAGCTCCTCCTCCAGCGCCATCACATAAAGATAAATCAGCGGCTCTTTTTACTTTACATATCTCCTCGATTTCGCTAAAGAGGCTGCGCTCGATTTCAGTATGAAACTTATCCAATTTTTTATCAGGAAATATAGTATATCATGCCTGTTTTGCCCGAAAATAAACAACGAACTGGTACGAACTCGATACGAACTTGGGCTGATGAGTTCGTTTAAGTTCGTTTTGAGTTCGTTGTTAATCGTTTCTGAACTCATATCGGGTTAATTAACGCTGAATGACTATACAATAAACCGCCTTAACCTGGATTTCTAAAGGTCAAAAAGCCTGCCGTACCCTTCAGTCACTTCAGTGATCCATCTCAAAAGCAGATTCGGGCGCAGGGGCATCTGCGCCGCGTGTGAACAAGGTAACATCAATACATGTCAAGAGTGGTAATATAATGTTCCATATACCTCAAAGCGATGTAAATCTCTCAGGGTGTAGGTTATCACGCAAACTATAATAATTACTTTAACACATACTATTAAAGACATGGAAGAGAGAATAGTTGTGAATCCAAAAATGCTTGAAATTCAAATTTCTTGTTGATGAGTGTACAGGCAGGAGGCTTGCAGTCTTGTTAAAGAACGCGGGACACGATGTCCTTTTTGTTGGAGACTGGATGCCATCGGCATCTGATGATGAAGTTCTTCAAAAAGCAAAAGAAGATGGAAGAATTTTAATTAGAGCTTCCAACCATTTACTAAACGTGCATGGATTTTTAATTTATAGTACTCATCAAAAGCATCAGAATCAACCGAGAGAATAAAATCAACGATATTGGATTCTTTTAAAATTTTAACTGTTCTATGCACTTACATCAGTCTCTTTGGCTGCCTGCATCCAGACTTTTAGCATGTTCTCCGCAGCTTCCCATTCCATCCAATCATCTTCTTCCGGGATAGATGCACCTTTTTCTAACTTCTTTGAAAATGCTTCGAAAGACATACCGTATTTTTTCTCAAATACTTTAAGCTGTTTTTTATAAAATTCTATTTTATGCTTGATGAATTCCGAAGTTACATCCCTTATAAACTCTCTAATAGAATCGTATAAACCAAGTTCTACTAACGGTTTGGCAGCATGTTTTAATTCAGTCAGACCCTCATTTTCAATTTCTGAACTCATAATATCTTCTTACATTCGTGAGGGTAAAAGCCTTTTGTCCTTGCTTTTCAGACCCCATTTGTATCTATAAATAAACAATTCCTTCACTCTCACTTCACATACCTCTCTGATTTCACAAAAGACACTGCGCCCGATTTCAGTATAGAACTTATCCCTTTTTTATCAGGCAGTAAACAGCCTCAACCCGCCTTTATAAATGCCAGAAAGCCTGCCCTTCAGCACTCAAAAGCAAGTTCGGGCGCAGGGGCATCTGCGCCGCATGTAAACCAAATCATATATCCTGTAATACCATAAAAAGCTATATTAAGAGCATTGATAAATGATAAAATATGTTAAGAGATGTGGCATGATACTTGAATACATAAATGCAGCGCTTGAAAAAGCGAAATATGAGATAATTGAGGACGATGAACCTTATTATGGAGAGGTTCCAGCACTTAAAGGAGTATGGGCAACAGGCAAAACCCTGGAAGAATGTCGGAAAAACCTTGCTGAAACAATAGAAGGATGGCTAATTCTGAGGTTAAGAAGAGGTCTTTCAATTCCTCCAATTGGCAATGTAAAATTTGAAGCCTACGATTCCCCGGAATATTTTCTCTTCGCCATGTTCCACGTCCAACCCCATGATATCTCCTATCCTTCTTGAGAGAATAGTTATGTCAGCTCCAGAATCAACCAGCATGCTGAGTTCAAATAGTTCGCCGTTGGCATCTCTCAATCCCACTTTCGCTATCGGTCTATAAACAATTCCAAGGCTCAAAGAATTTTCCTTTGCAAACTCGAAACATTTTCTCAAAGGATCATAGCCTCCTTTCTTGGAACCTGACCTAAAAAAATTATTTTTTTAGGAAATTTATCTTTTGCTTCTTGATAAACCTTCTTCACATCTTTTCCATGAGCTATAATTTTATGCATCTTTCATAATATTTACTTGGGTTGGTTACTAAAAAGAGTTTACGGTTTGATATCCTTTGATTTTAACACTTTTGAGTGTTTTTATTGCAGAACTGTCGCTTCGAAAACACATCGGCGCAGGCGATTTAATATTGTGGCTGTAATAAATATTCTGAAATTCAAATTGAAATAGGACACGGATGGCACGGATTTGACGGATATCCACGGATATTTTACCATCCGTGCAAATCTGTGTTATCCGCAGAATCCGTGTTCGTATAAACCCGTATTTACTAACTTATTTGTAGTGTATACTTCAACTTTAGTTTGCTGTTTAAAATGCCCATCATTGCTCCATATCTGGCAATTCAAAGCCAGTGCCAGAGCCATAAACGGTGAACCAGTAATATCAATATCCTCTAAAATACCCTCAGCTTGAAGCATCAAAATCTTCTTCATTCATTCTGGATTTCTTCGCAGAAAAAATGACGTTGAAGTCAAGTACTAATTTCATTCAATAAAATAACATGTTCAAGCCTACATCACCCTGTAATCCGGGATCCTCTGAAGTATCATTCCCTCAAGCTTGATAGGTCGCAATCTATTAACAAGCTTTACAGCCTGTTCCAGCTTATTTTCCGAGTCTGAATATATCTCATACAGCGTCTGGTCTTTAGAGACCATCATCCCTTTTGAAACATGCAGGTAGAGACCTGCGCCCTTATCTTTGGGTGAACCAGCTGCCCTCACGATCTGAGTTATTGAGTTATTGTCGATCTGCGTGCAATAACCTTCTGAATTGGATGTTATGATTTTCGAGTATTTTCCAACTGCAATCGAATCCGAAGTTATATCAGGGTTCCCACCCTGTGCTTTAATGAGCTCAAGCATTTTTTTATGAGCTTTACCTGATTTAAGATACTCATGCGCAGTCTCTTTGCCTCTTCCCCTTATTACGACCCCTCCTGCTTCAAGGATAATTCCTGCTATCTCAGTGACTTTTTCTATCAGGCTTGATGGACCTTCGCCGGTTTCTAATGCTTTGAGCGCTTCCTTTGCTTCAAGTGCAGGACCTACAGCCCTGCCGATTGGCTTATCTCCATATGTAACGACGCATTCTATATCTATTTTTAATTTCTCCCCTATTTCAATGAAATCGCGCGCAAATTTTTTTGCCTCATCCAAATCTGGTATTTTTGTCCCATGTCCCATGGGCAGATCAATCACCACGAAATTAGCTCCAACAGCCAGCTTTTTAGCCATTATGCTTGCAATGGCAAGGCTCCTTGGGTTCAATAACAGGTTATGTTCTATCTGGATAAGAGAGTCATCTACTGGCGCTAAATTCGCTCCTCCACCCCAGGCGATTACAGCCCCTGTTTTGTTTACTATATCCTCTATTTGTTTTGTTTTAAAGGTAACAGGGGCTAAAACTTCCATTATATCAGCAGTGCCGCAAGCAGATGTTATTGCTCTTGAAGATGTTTTCGGGATCGTTAAACCCGCTGCTGCAATAATTGGAACAATTAAAAGTGAGATCTTATTTCCCGGGACGCCGCCAAGGCTGTGTTTGTCAAATACGGGTTTGTTTTTTAAATTCAGTATTTCTCCAGATTTTGCAAGTTGAACTGTCAAAAATTTAATTTCTTCCATATTCATGTCATTGATATATAGCGCAGACACGAACGCACAGAGCTCTACAGATGAAAGATTATTCGATTTGATGTCATCGATTATAGAAATGAAATCCTGTTCTGAAAGCTGCTGTTTATCCATTTTTTTCTTTATAATCGCTATCGAAGGGGGTTTTTCTGAAAGAGTAACAGAAACAATATCTCCATCCTTCAAGGGCAGGATTTTTATAACCTCTGGAGAGAGACCTATAAACCCATGTTCAATAAATTCTTTTGACGACTTGGCTATAGCGATCACATTAGTTCCATTTATCGAAATCCTGATCCTATCTAAAGGATAGATGCCCATCGCTGTCAGATCATCAAGGTTCAGTACTGCTTCTGGTCTGCCCTCTGTAATATCCAATATCT
>JAWOKW010000359.1:0-3517 GCA_033854095.1 Candidatus Methanoperedens sp.
TATGAGAGGTTGTCCTCTCATGTTCAATACATAGACGGATACCCTCAGGTTCCGTCTCTCCTCTTCCTTTCGGTCTAGGAGTTGGTTCACTTCGGAGGTGTTAGAGGAGGTTTTTAAACCCGGCACACTGAGAGTTTCCTCTCTGTTTAATGCAGGATCACAGTTGCACCGAACTAGTGAAGCATTCGGTGGTGTGTATGTATCTCTCTTGTCTAACGTCTGCATATTTTTCAATGCCTCCTAATCAACCAGTTACCCTTGCTCCTCACGGAATAAGCCTCTGGATTTTTCCAGAGGTGACTGACGACCTGGTGATTCTCGTCATGGCTTACACACATGGAGTAACCCTTTTTGATGCACCGGATATACAATCCGGTCCTTTCGGTATGTTTTTGCTCGTTTTCTAAATCGGCAAACTCCTCTTCATTGATATTTAGCGAATGAATGATGTTGAACACTCGCAGCGCATTGACATCCATTTTATCTCTCCCTGACCATTTTTGCATTAGCTGTCTGGCATTTTGCCTGAATACAAGGATAAGCTGATTAACAAAGCGATGTGCATGAGATGCTTAGGATTGCAGGGCCGCTCTTATTGAATGGGCTGAAAACAAGATTTATTAACATATAAAATCATGATAATCAGGGGAAGATATATGACCGGAATCAGCAAACCGAAAATAAAATCAGGAGAGAAGTCAGCAATTAAATATGCTGCAAATGCAGAAAGAGCATGGGAAGAGGAAGGAGAAGTGGCATTGAGTTCAATAGAAAAGGCGCAACACGACATAGGTGCAAAATACGCAAGGACCAAGATCAGTGCGCGCAAGATAAAGGGAAAGGATGCAAGGGCAGCAGGAGCAGTTTATGATGATCTTCTCCAGGAATTATGCGTGGATCACAGCATAATCGAGGACACGGATAAACGATTCATTGTGCAAACAAGGGAATGTCCTTTCCTAAGTGTCTGGAAGAGAGCAGGAGAAGATGCCCCAAAGCTTTGTGAGAGCTTCGGGGAAAGCTTTGTGCAGGGGCTTTGCGAGAGCGTGAACCCAAAACTACGGTTCAGCGTAACAAGGATGATGTCAAAAGGCGAACCGTGCTGCGAAGAGAGAATTGAGTTATAGCATACATGATGGAAACTCCTCACAGAACCATAGAGCTTATGCTTCCCTCCCAGGGTGTTGAGCTTGAAGCTCTGCTCATGCTACCAGAAAATGAGAGATACCCCACTGTGGCGATTATCTGCCATCCACATCCTCTATACGGAGGATCCATGCACAGCAAGGTAGTGGTTACGGCATCCCATGCATTTCTGGATATGGGCATACCTTCACTGCGCTTTAACTTCAGGGGAGTGGGAAAGAGCAGCGGAAAATACGACAATGGCATTGGAGAGCTTGAAGATGTAAGGGCAGCAATGGGCTATATAGCACAAAAGGGAGAAAAGCTCATTATAGCCGGGCATTCCTTCGGTGCATGGATGGGTATGAAGGCGGGATGCGAAGATCCGCGTGTGAAATTGATGATCGGAATCGGCACACCCGTCAATTTCGTGAACATGGATTTTCTCAGGGATTGTCTGAAGCCAAGACTCTTTATCCACGGCACGGTGGATCGGCTCATATCTATAAAAGAAGTAGAAGAGCTTTGTGCCGCGCTGCCTGAACCAAAGAAGCTTGTGAAAATCGAAGATGCAGACCATTTCTTTACTGGAAAACTCAAAGAACTTTCAGAAACAGTGAAATCTTTGACAGAAGAGTGTGATAATCCATAGAGCTCAAGGATGTTGAGGCATCCGTGACTTCCTTGCTCGAAGATGTAAGAAAAATGGCGATGAGCCGCTCAGACGATTGATGCCTCAGTTCGATAAAGCATCCATAGAAGGATTTGAAGTTTCCCATAATGAAGGCTTTGGGATAAAATTCCCCTATACTCCATTCCTTGGCCAATGAGGCTTTATGCCATTCAAAATCTTTATGTAACCAATCCTTCTGATATCATGAGCAACAAGTTTCAGCCTTGTTTCAGTTGTTTTTCTCGGGGCGAATCTTTTCCTTAGAGGCTGTCTGAATATTCTCGATTATGAGTTAGGCAGTTTGATACTCATGTCATTAAATAAACCTGTTACATGAATCTATGGCTCTATTTGAAACTCCGGGGTTAAGGGGGAAAGAAGACCACCGGACTTTTCCAGTGGATGAATTTCCCACCTGCTTTTCATGCGAACCGTAATTGCAATCCTTTTCCATATTTGATCAACCCCACATTCTTAATGTTCGTATTAATGATATTTCCAATAGTATCCACCAAGCGAATCTGTTTTCCATAGCTGAAGACACCTTTGACTGTACAGATCAACGAGCCGAGTTTAAAAAATACAAGATCTTTCGGACCGAGCGGATATCTCTTTTTTCTGATCGACGGCTTGAACCCTTTCCTGTTGGTCTGGAGTGCCCTGTTGTTCCTTCTTGTTTGTGTTCCCAAATACGGTCTCGTCCTCTCCTGGTTAGTCCCGCCAGCTATCACAAAAGCATCGTTGACATGCGATTTCTCAAGGCCCAGTTTTGTCCTGTGGTGTTTTGTGATATATCCAAAAGTATATTCGCAGCCAAGCAGTCTGACAAGTTCCCATCTGATTGTGTTCATGAACGCTGCGGCCTTTAGAGGTTCATTAGCCTGTTTCTGTACTTCGGGATATCCGAACTCTTCTGCTGTTTTGTCTCCTTTCTCCTGGTTGCATTTGTTGCATGCCAAAGTAAGGTTCGATACCCTGTCAGACCCGCCTCTTGATGACGGCGTAATGTGCTCAACCTGCAAGGGAACATTTGATTTCCCACAGTATGCACAGATTCTATTGTATTTCTCAAGAAGATATTCCCTGACCTCATACCCTTGAAGCTCGCCCTGCTGGTATTCCATACCTGATATCTCTGGATTTTGCATCTTCTGCGTGTCGAATGAAGATACTTCTACACAGGTCGAGGTTACAGGAATGACGTGCTTAATCCGGTTAACGAAATCAACAAAGGTTTGCAGTTTTTGCCTGATGGATGGTGATAGAATCTCAGTTCTTTTTCTATTATCAAATCTCGGCTTCCTGTATCTTAATTTGTTTCTCCGGTTCTTCCGGTATATTCTTCTCTCTGTGAGCTTATGGGGGATATCATCTCTGAGCGTTACCTCACATGACATGAGTTCCTTATTGTCAGTAACTGCTGAGTACCCGATCTTTGAATAGTTCGGGTCTATCCCAAGTCTGATGGGTTGTTTTGTCTCGCCAGTTGCATAGTTCAACTGGATTGTAAAGGGATTCCTCTGTACAGCTTTAGCTTTTCCTGATTTCAACAGCACCCTTGCTTTTCTCGGTGTAGTAGGCATGAGAGGTTCTCCTCTCATGTTCAATACATAGACAGATACTCTCAAGTTCTGTCCCTCCTCTTCCTTGCGAATCGGGAGTTTGTTCACTTCGGAGCTGTTAGAAGAGGTTTTTAAATCTGGCACACTGAGAGTTTCC
>JAWOKW010000360.1:0-2822 GCA_033854095.1 Candidatus Methanoperedens sp.
ACTTGTACCGCCGCATAGCGTCTCTGGTCGTTTTCCTTACCTGTATATTCGTCCATCCTTTATGCATTATCAAATTCCCCCAAGTGTCGTATAATGTAGCTTATACGCAGTTTTTAAATATGGGACATACAATAACACGGTGTCATGCAGAATGAACTCCCCCCAGCACTGAAGAAGCTTGAAATCGAGTTGAGATTGAGAGGCTTTTCAAAACAGACCTCTAAGATGTACCTTTTCTACAATTGCAAGTTCCTTGAGTATATAAAAAAACGTCCAGAAGATGTAACAGATGATGATATAAAAGAGTTCCTTGCATACAAGATATCAGAGAGTTCGCTTTCAAACGCTTCAATATCATTAATAAAATCCTCCCTGAAATTCTTTTATACAGAGCTACTGGGGAAAAATATCTCCGTTATAAAAACACCAAAAGCATCAAAGAAGCTGCCTGTGGTGCTCAGCCGCGACGAGATAAAAAAGCTGCTGAACAACACCAAAAACGAACAGCATAGGCTTTTAATCGAATGCCTTTATTCTACGGGTTTGAGGCTTTCAGAATGTATTAACCTTAAATATTCAGACTTAGACTTGAACGATGGCATCGGCTGGGTGCGTATGGGAAAAGGCGCAAAGGACAGGATATTTATTATTTCTGAAATGTTCAGAAAAGACCTCCTCGAATACAGGGAAAAAAATGGTTCTGATGGTAAAGGGTATATATTTTCGGTAAATGGCAAGAAAATGTCCCCGCGCAGCATCCAGCATGCAATCAAAACAGCGGCTGAACGTTCAGGTATAGAAAAAGATGTGCATGTACATACGCTGCGGCATTCTTTTGCCACACATCTCCTTGAGAACGGAGTGGATATAAGGAAGATACAGAAACTGCTGGGACATTCCAATCTACAGACCACACAGATATATACGCAGGTCTCAACTGAAGAAATTAAAAAGATCAAGAGTCCGTTAGACGGACTATAAACACCGTAACGGAATAAATTCTCCAAATTACCGTAACGGTATTTTGTAATTAATTCCCGTAACGGATTAAGTTTGAATAGGAGGTTAGTGGGCAGAAGGGGGATTATGGTGGTGGTATGCAAAAAAAGTTTTTTTCTGCCCACTACAATTCGTATATATACGAACGAAAGTATTTATAGTTTACGCCTGACGTAAATTAAGACGAAAAATGATTAAATTGATGGCAGATAGTTTTAATAGCAATCAAGAGAGTATAGCACCACCTTTTGATTATCCCATTTTTGGGTTCATCAAAATCAGGGGCTGTGGCCTAGTCCGGCATGGCGACGGGCTCCAGCGGAAAACCGGATTTTATCCGGATGTCATGATGAGCAACGGGTCTACCGAGCGAACCGGACGCGGTAAGCAGTGAGGAACCGTTGGAGCACTGAACGTGCTGCTCAAAGATTCAATCGCCAAAAACCTGGCGTTTTCGGAGAGACCCGTCGATCGTGAGTTCAAATCTCACCAGCCCCATACCACAACATGCGTGAGCATCTGAATCCATCATCTTATAATCCCATTTTCTATCTCTTTTAGCATTTTCGCTGTTATTTCATGGCTAATAAAAAGTTCATTGATCTCCTCAAGTGCTCTGTTCTTAGCATAGGTATCGACGTTCCATTGTATATTTGCATACTTCACATTCTTTAAAATCAAACCATGCGCGTCCTGCGGCTCAAGCCTTTCGTTCAAGGTACAGCCAAGCATCCCTTCAAGCCATTCTTTATCCTTTTCGCCTTTTCCTATAAGCTTCAGAGCCGTTGCAATCTTTCTTACCATATGCCACAGGAACCTGTTCGCTATAATATCAAAATAAATCCAGCCATTCTGCTCCTGAATCGAGATTCTCTTTATGTCGCACAGTGTTGATTTCCCTTTTTCAGTATTTACAAAATTCCTGAAATCGTGAGTACCAGGGAAAATCGAGGTGGAGTCTTTTATTTTAGGAATATCAAGACCTTTTCCCCACAGCATGTACCTGTACTCTCGCACCTCGGCTGATTTCCTTGCATTAAAATCCTTCTCTACCTCTGCCCATGCGTATGCCCATATCCTGTCAAGTTTGCTGTTGATCGCCCTCGGCATCGAAGCCTCTTTTGCCTCTGTATCAAAAGCGATCACCTGGCAGAGCGCATGTACCCCTCTATCAGTCCTTCCTGCGGCAGAATACCTTGCACTTGAAGGGTTTTTGACAACGCCAAGTTCTTTAAGTGCCTTCAGGAGCTTCCCTTCTATAGTAGGTACGCCTGGTTGTATCTGGAACCCGTAGTATTCGGTGCCTATATAGGCAATCTTGAGAGCAATTCTCATGTCAACCAGCCGAACAATCTCTGGAACAATCCTGACTCCTTTACCTCCACAGGCGCCTGCATTGTGGTTGAATATTTAATATCCCCATCCAGATTTTCATATCTGATCACAGTATCAACCCCGTATATCTTAGGCACAGCCTTGCTATCTGCCTTGATCTTGTAGCTGGCGACCACAGTGTCGCCCGGCTTTATGGTATAGAGGAACGCTTTGTCATCTGTAGTGCTCAGCGGGTCTCCCGGGCTGATTATTGCTTTGGCATCCCTTGCTTCCTCCTCACCTGTATTTTTAATTGCTATCTGCACCACATTTTCCTCCCCTGCATAAAGGCTTCCATTGGTTCGCACAACCTCAAAATCTGCCTGAGGTTTTACCCTGAATTTCAGGGTCTGGTTCTGGTTCATCATGTCATACCAGTAGCTGGCATCATACGTCTGTGCAGTTGCATTTGGATTTGATATCTGCACATATTTCTGGTAGTCATAGGT
>JAWOKW010000361.1:0-2817 GCA_033854095.1 Candidatus Methanoperedens sp.
GGCATCATACCCTCCAATGTAAAAGCTGGATATCTTGCTCGCCTTGTGCTTCGAAGGACGCTTCGCATGATGAAAGACCTTGAAATAAGAGTGCCTCTTATCGAGATCATCGAGATGCAGATAAGGAATTTCCCTGAATATCCAGAATTCAGGGAACGCCTTGATACAATCAGGGAAATCCTTGCGCTTGAAGAGGAAAAATACGCAGATACCATCGAGCGCGGATCAAAACTGGTCAGGAAAACAGCTTTGCATTTCAGGGAAAAAAAGCAAAAAATACCTCTTGGCGAATTGATACAACTGTATGACACGCACGGCATTCCACCTGAGATTACGCGTGAGGTGGCAAAAGAGAGCGGTGTGGAAGTGGAGCTGCCAGACACTTTTTATTCACTTGTAGCCAAGAAACACAGCAGGGCAGAAGAGGAAGAAAAAGAATCTCTATCGCTTGATATCCCGCCCACACGAAAGCTTTATTACGAGTATCCTGAAAGCTCAGAGTTCGAGGCAGAAGTTCTTGATGTCATTGAGAACAGGGTAATCCTCGATAAGACGCTGTTCTATCCAGAAGGAGGAGGTCAGCCTGCTGACCACGGCACGCTATCTGTGAATGATTTCCTTGTGAATGTCGTGGACGCCCAGAACATTAACGGCATCATAGTGCATGAAACAGATTCGGATTTTGGTATCCAAAAAGGTGACATTGTAAAAGGAAATATTGACATGGAGCGGCGCATGGCCCATGCACGCCATCACACAGCCACGCATATCGTGAACGAAGCCGCTAAAACTGTTCTTGGCAACCATATCTGGCAGACAGGAGCGCAGAAATCCACTGACAGGGCGAGGCTTGACCTCACGCATTATAAACGCATCTCTGATACTGAGTTTAAAGAAATTGAACTGCTTGCAAATAAATCAGTGATGAAAAACCAGCCTGTGTTTATTGAGTGGATGGACAGGATAGAGGCTGAAAGACAGTACGGCTTCACACTGTACCAGGGCGGCGTCCCTCCGGGAAAAGATATACGCATCCTGAAAGTGGGAAATGATGTCGAAGCCTGCGGCGGGACGCATGTTCCAAATACAGGCGTGATCGGTCCGATCAAGCTCATCAAGACCGAAAGAATCCAGGACGGTGTTGAGCGCATCGAGTTCTCAGCAGGTGAGGCTGCTGTGAAACGCTGGCAGGAGAGGGATGAGCTTCTCAATACTTCCGCAGAGATTCTTCGTGTCTCGCCTGAGAAGCTTCCAGATACAGTTAATCGCTTTTTTGAGGAGTGGAAAGACCTGAAAAAGAAGAATGAACAACTGAATTCTGAGCTGACTAAAATCGAGGCTATGGGGGGGGACGAGGTTGAGGAGGAGAAGGGTTTTAATGTGCTCAAAAAGAAGATTTCACATGCGGATATGAAGGAGCTAAAAAAGAAAGCAATAGAGTCCAGTAAGAATGTGGATATGGTGATTCTTGCGAGTGACCTAGATGGCGTGAAGCTCGTGGTAGCAGCAAGTGAGGGCGCCCTTGGGCTTGGTGTTGACTCGAACATAATGGCGAACGAGCTATCAAAAATTGTTGGTGGTAGAGGGGGAGGGAAACCGGAGTTAGCGCAGGGTGGAGGGCAGGATGTGACGAAAATCAACGAGATGCTAAATCGAGGGGTAAATTGGTTGAAGGAAACATATAAAAATAGAGATAGGACAAAAAAACGAAATTTTTACTTGCAGCAGGATATTATAAACTTCGCAAAAAATTCTAAATATTATAATAAACAGGAAAATCTGAATCAAGCCGAAGCTCTTAATATTTTCCAGACCTCTGAACAAAAGACGTGGCTGGTTTCAACTAATGAGAGAATGTATTTTATTTTAGATGATACTAAAGAAGACAAACCAAAAGTAAAGCGATCAGTTCCGAAACGCTATTTAATTTCTGATAATAAAGTATCTGTCAAGATTAAAACAAGGGATTATACAGAAAATTCTGGCTTTGTTAATATTGGACCAAGACATGATTGGATATACAGCAAAAAATTATTTGATAGATTAACTATCGAGGATAGTATCAAAAAGCTCATAACAAAAACTATGCTGTAGATATATAACCCTCCGAATCTAATTAGACTACATACAAATATGACCGAATTAGTCGTTGATATTCCAAACGATATCGCAGAAGAAATGAAGAGATTACGCTTTATAAATTGGAATGAAAAATTAGTCAAAGATATTTTATTGTTCTTGAATGAGCGAGAGATAGTGGAATCCATTTTAGCAAAAAGCAAACTAAATGAAAAAGATGCAGAAGAAATAGATGACATCATTTTTTATCTGCCTGAACTGGTACTGGCTGAACTGCTCAAACACAAAGAGCTTCTATGCAGAAAAACAGGTTTGAGCCAGAAAGAAGTATTTTTCACGATGGAAAATATTGACATTAAAGACTCGGAATTTGTGGCGCTTGCCCTGTCCATCGAAAATGATGGAATTTTCAGCAACGATAAGCATTTCGATGATTCAAGGATTAAAAGATGGACTGTCAATGAGTTAGTCAGTTGGTTAGAGCGGCACTAAATTTTTATAGTATTCTCGGCGTGAAGCTTGTGGTCGCAGCAGGCGAAGGGGCGCAGAAGAAAGGGATAAATTCAGGTGCTATCGTGCGCGAGATGTCAAAGCTCGTTGGAGGAGGAGGCGGAGGGAAGGCGGGGATAGCGCAGGGAGGGGAGTGGAGATAGTCCGGGGAGGTAGAAAGGGTAGGGTTCTGTTCTAAGTAGTCTTATGTAGACTTTCATAGAACTGAGGCTTCATCGTATCATATAG
>JAWOKW010000362.1:0-8394 GCA_033854095.1 Candidatus Methanoperedens sp.
TGACATTACCTTTTGTGGAAATTCCGCTATAACAGCAGTCAAGAATCATCACAACACTTGACTTATTTTTAGAATCCAGGACAATCTGCTTAAGCTCTTGCATTTTTATACCGCAAACGAATGGCTCATCCTGCCGCATATCATAAGGTGCAATGTACCCATTTTTGCGCGCATCAACAAAACCGTGTCCTGAGAAGTAGAAAAGAGCCAGGTCACAGGGCTCATCAGCCTGCCAGAGAAGATCGCTGATAGCTTTGCGGACCGCCTTGCACGTTGCCTGGCTGTCAGTTAAAAAGTGATGAGATGGTATATCAAAATTGCCTAATTTTTTTAACTTATCACACACATCTTTAGCATCATTTACAGCACCTTTTAACTTTGGAATAGTCCCGTCTTCGTATTCGTTTATACCTACAATCACAGCCTGGCGTTTCTCTTCAGGCGTATGTTATCCCCCTTTATGCTTAAGCTCAAACTTGCCTTCAAAAAAAGAAACACTTATATCGTACTCTGCCATGAAACCTTGAATACCCTTTAATGCATCTATTATGATGCCCTTAATTAGAGACTTAAGCGCGTCGCCTTTCTGTTTACTTATAGCTTCAGATATTTTTCCTCTGATGAACAGATTGTAAATTTCTAATACATAATCAATAGTTAGATCAGAAGAATTCAATAGCTTTTTGTTATCTAACTTCACATATGCTGTCGAAAATTCTGTTGGCGTGGAAGCAAATTTATCAATAGCTGTTATTATAATTACAGGATTGCTCCTGATGTTGAATTTGTTTGCTATCATATCATAATCAGGATCGTCCAGTCCTCCGATGTTCACATAAAGATTATTGCCAGTCTTGTTTCCCAAGCCTCGAAGTTTGTTTTCCATGTCTATATTGGGCATGGCACGTGGATAATATAATAGATAGACTTTGCAATCAGATGGTAGGTCATTAAAAAAGACATTCTCCCCGACAACTTTTGCGCCTGTTTTTTCTTCTACAGGCTCAGTAAGAACTAATTGATATCCCATGATACTCACCTATAACTAATAATAATTTAAGCCTTTCGCCAGAAAAATACTAAAGTTACTGCTATTTTTAACTATAGCCTGACAATATCCTTTGCGCTCTCAACCGCAATTTCCCTTGCGCCCTTATACTCTTCAACTTTGCCTGTTATCTTTACTCTGTCGCCTGTTTTTACAGAATCATATACTTCCTTCGCTCCTTTGCTTTTTGATACGAACACCCTGATATCAAGATTCGAGAGTGTAATCATCAGGTTATCGCCTGTCCTGGTCATCTGTTCTGAAAGTATCGTCCCTTCTACATACACACGCTCGCCCAGCTTTGAATCTTTTGAATAAGCCTGCGTCTGGGATGAGAAGCCGAAATAGCCGATAATCAGTGAGAGCGCTGCCATTATCAGAAGTACCACAACAATTTTTTCTTCTTTTTGCATATTCTCTTCAGGAACATTTCATTTTCTTATGGGATATAAAACCTTTCACTATCATGGGGAGCAGGGGTAGCGGAAGCTCCGTACTTCAGAGGAAGCGTACCCCGCCTTCCAATCGTAATCTATTTAAACATTGAAAGCTGTTGTCAATAGCATGAAGCAGACGCTTATGATTAAACTTGCTACTTCCGAAGAACAGTATAATGCTCTCCTTGAAACCATGCACAAGTTTAATGAAGCGTGCAACTACATTGCGATAATTGCTTTTTCCATTATGAGTGCTAACAAAATCAAGCTTCAGCAAATCGTGTATCGTGATGTCAGGGAGAAGTATGGTCTTTCTGCCCAGCTTGTTATCCGTGCAATCGCTAAGGTTGCTGAGGCTTTCAAACGGGATAAGTCTATCAAACCCGAATTTAGACCTGATGGAGCTATCGTCTATGACCAACGTATTCTTTCCTGGAAAGGACTTGAAGCTGTATCCATTCTTTCCCTTCAAGGAAGGCTCAAAATCCCTATCAGAATAGGAGATTATCAAGAAGCAAGGCTTGACAGGATTAGGGGTCAGGCAGACCTGATACTTCGTGATGGAATATTTTATCTTGCTGTAGTGGTTGAAGTTCCAGAACCTTCCAAGTTCGATGCTGTGAATGTTCTTGGCGTAGATTTGGGGATTGTCAATATCGCTACTGATAGTGATGGAGACGCTTTCAGTGGTGAACAAGTTGATAATGTCAGGGAAAGAAATGCTGAACTTCATACCAACCTCCAGAAAGCTGGAACTAAATCTGCAAGAAAGCATATTAAGAAACATTCTGGACGGGAAAAAAGATTCCATCGTGATGTTAATCATGTAATTTCTAAGAAGATTGTGGCTAAAGCAAAAGACACTGGAAAAGCTGTTGCCATCGAAAATCTCGAAGGTATCAGAACCAGTATAACGGTTAGAAAGACTCAGAGAAACCGCAATCATTCTTGGGCATTCAGGCAGTTGAGAAGTTTCATTGAATATAAGGCTGCTCTTTCTGGAGTGCCTGTAATAATCGTTAATCCAAGAGGAACTTCTCATATTTGTCCTGTTTGTGGACACAACGAAAAAGCGAACAGACCGAACAGAGATACGTTCAGATGTGTTCAGTGTGGTTTCTCTGGCTATGCTGACCATATTGCAGCTATTAATATAGCTATGAGGGCTGCTGTCAATCAGCCTATTGTTTCGAGGAATTTTTTGATGGAACATTTTAGTTCTCTTCAGGAACAAACCTCTAACGGGGGCTACATGCTTCCGAATTTATTCGGAGGTAATTGACCAAAATACTTATCTACTTTCAGTATTAAACATGGACTTCATGGCAGAAGTAATCATCAGCCCAATTACTTCAGATGGTAAAATAACGATCCCCAGAGAGCTAAGAGAACAGTTCAATCTTAAAGACTATGTGGAAATCGCAGAAACACACTGTGGACAAGGAATCTTAATAAAAAAGCATGATGAGTAGCTATCCATAATCAAATTTTTCAGACTTTATAAAATTAGAAGGCGGGTAGCAAAATCTGGAGAAAAAAGATGCCTGTAAAACAGAAAGAACCTATTATAATGCACCCGCGCCCAAGTTCGATCGTTGCAGCGTTATATACGCTACGAGACCTGGATACCGATGTTGTGATACTGCACGGGCCTCCTGGATGCTGTTTTAAACATGCGAGGCTGCTTGAAGAAGACGGCATGAGGGTCGTTACAACCTCGCTTGACGAATCGGGTTTTGTGTTCGGTGGACATGACTCTCTTGTCGAAGTTATTGAAAAGGTCATCAAACGATTTAATCCAAAAAGGATAGGCATCGTCGGGACATGCGCCAGCATGATAATCGGGGAGGAACTGCATGAAGCTGTGATGGATGTCCAGCCTGATGTACCTGTTATAGAGGTCGAAGTCCATGCAGGCTACAGGGATAATACGAAGGGAGTTATTATTGCTCTTGAATCAGCCATGGCTTCCGGCATCATAAGCGAGGCAGAGTTCGAGCGGCAGAAAACCCTCCTGAAAGAAGCCACAAATGTTGAAAAACAGCATGGTGCAGCCAGCAAGGAGTATCTTGAACCCAATAGAGGTGACTTGAAATTCAAAGTCGCAGCGAGATTGCTTGAACTTTTAAAACAGGGTAAAAAGGGACTCAATATCCTCAATGCCAAGAAGGAGACGGCGTTCATGTTCGCTGATATTAACCTCGCTGTTTCCCAGGCTGCAGAAAAGCTGGGTTCAAGCGTAGTAAACATGGCAAATCTTGATGAGAATAAAGGACTTCCCAAAAACAGGCGTAATGCTAAAGAAATTAAAGAGGAATTGAAACAGAAAGGGATGGAAATCCATCACATCATCGGGGGGCTTGATGAATATCCCATAGCAGGGAAAACCGCAAGTCAGCTCATCGGTGAACGATATTCAGATTACGATTTTGCAGTGATCACAGGCGTGCCTCATGCGCTTCCCATGGATAACATAAAAAACATGGAATTATTCTCAATCACGAACGGACCCCGCCAGGTAATCCCGTTAAAAGAGATGGGGCACAAGCATGTTGTTGTGGAGATCGACCTGCATCCAAAAACGCTTGGGATAAACCATATCATTGAGTCAGAGTTCGGGGCTACACTGCGGGAGTTAGTAAGAAGTGATTAAAAAAATCTGTGATTTAAATAATAGCATATTAGATCAAAAAACTTTTGATGCAGGATTACACATGGCTATGCAGCCGGCAGAGCCTCCGACTAAGAATATTAGAATCAAAGCAAAACTTTTACTTAGAGACTTACGAAAATCACAAAGAGATAGCATAGTCAAAATAACTGAAAAAATGAAATTTGCTAACATACCTTATATGTTAAAAGAATATTTTACTAATTGTTTTAAAAGGCAGGGATACTGAACACATGCCAAAGCAAATCGCAATCTATGGAAAAGGCGGCATCGGAAAATCAAGCACTGCCTCGAATGTCGCTGCTGCATGTGCTGATGATGGATATCGCGTCACGATAATCGGATGCGACCCAAAGAGCGACTCCTCGATCACATTACTGCGCGGAAGGCGCATTCCCACTATTATGGACCTGATGAGGGAAGGTGTCGATATAAAGGAAGAGGATATCGTGTTCAGTGGGTATAAAGATATAAAATGTGTGGAGATAGGAGGACCAGAGCCAGGAATCGGCTGTGCAGGCAGAGGGATTATTGTGGCAATAAGTCTTCTCAAGAAAATTTCAAGAGCCATCGAAGATACCGACCTTGTGATATATGATGTGCCTGGGGACATCGTGTGTGGAGGGTTCGTGGCGCCTGTCAAGAAAGGGCTTGTAAATGAAGCTTACGTGCTGACCTCTGGTGAATACATGCCTCTTTATGCAGCCAACAATATCTGTAAAGGGCTTTCACGCCTTGAGATGACACTTAACGGGGTCATCTGCAATTCCCGAGGAGCGCCGAATGAAGAGAATATAGTAAGTGAATTCGCAAAGGAAATAGGGAGCAGTTTGATCGCATTTATTCCAAAAGACGTACTTGTACAGACCTGTGAAAGGGAAGGATTTTCTGTCATTGAAAAAGCATCTGATTCAGCGATAGCAGGGGTTTACCGAAAGCTCGCTCGGGCTATAATGTCTAAGAATGATGGCAGCATTCCGGCTCCGCTTGATGATAAGAGATTAAGGGAACTCACAAAAATCTAACTGTTCTTTTAATGCAAAACCATAAGTTTTAATCCCATTATCGCATTACTATCCTCTCTTGGAGATTATTTTATGCTGAAAGAAGCTTCACAATATGATGCAAAAGCCATAGACCAGAAAATCCAGAAATTCTGGGATAAAATAGACGCTTACTCCTGCGTCAGAGAACTCAGAAAGAATGGTGAGAAGTTCTTTTTTGTAGACGGTCCCCCCTACACGACAGGCAGGATACATCTTGGCACTGCATGGAATAAGATCATCAAAGATTCAATACTGCGCTACAGATCCATGAATGGTTTTCATGTGCTTGACCGTGCAGGGTGGGATATGCACGGCTTGCCAATTGAGGTAAAGGTAGAAGGGGTTCTTGGCATTAAGTCAAAAAAAGATATCGAGAGCTATGGTGTGGGCAACTTTGTGATAAAATGTAAGGAGTTTGCGCTGTCCCACCGCGACGAAATGACGCTCCAGTTCAAGAACCTTGGGGTATGGCTTAACTGGAACGACCCGTACATGACTCTGCGTGATGAATACATAGAAGCAGCCTGGTGGACGCTGAAACAGGCACACCAGAAAAAGCTCCTTGAAAAGGGCTTGCGTGTTGTGAACTGGTGTCCCAGATGCGAAACTGCGATAGCTGACTCAGAGGTAGAATACTGGGATGAGACAGACCCTTCTGTATATATAAAATTCCCGCTCAAGGACGAAGAAAACACCTTCATAGTGATATGGACTACAACCCCATGGACGATCCCTGCCAATATCGCAGTCGCTGTGCATCCATCTTTTGAGTATGTAAAAGTTAAAGCAGCTAAGAACGGGAAAGAAGAGATACTGATAATGGCTGCCCAACTTATGCAGAATGTACTGAAACAGGGACGGTACAAAGATTACGAAGTACTTGAGACCATGCTTGGCGAGGACATACATATTGAATATCTGCATCCGCTTCGCGACAAAGTACCACAGCAAAAAGCTTTCAAGCACAACGTTTACATGGCTGATTTCGTTACATCTGAGAACACTGGATGCGTTCATATAGCTCCGGGTCATGGTATCGATGACTTTGAACTTGGAATGAAGAACAAACTTCCGATATTCTGCCCCGTAGGCTCAGACGGCAGGTACACAGATGAGGCTGGAGAATATAAGGGAATGCATGTCAGAGAAGCGAATAAAGTCGTACTTGATGACTTAGCAGAGAATGATCTGCTCCTTGCAAGCGGCATGCTGTCGCACAGGTATGGGCACTGCTGGAGATGCAAGACCCCCATCATATATCTTGCCACTGAGCAGTGGTTTTTGAGAATAACAGAACTCAAGGAAAAAATGATGGACGAGATCAAAAAAGTCAAATGGTATCCTGAATGGGCAGGCTCTGCGCGTTTTGCTGACTGGGTCGCTGGCTCAAGGGACTGGTGCATATCGCGCCAGAGGTACTGGGGTATCCCGATCCCTGTATGGATATGTGACCTCTGCGGCGCATCTGAAGTGATGGGAACGAAATATGAACTTGAGAAGCGATCAGGCGTGGCTGAGCTTCCAGACCTCCACAGACCGAACGTGGACAACATCCATATCAAATGCAAATGCGGCGGCAGGATGAGCAGAGTGGCTGATGTTTTTGATGTATGGTTTGACTCAGCAGTTGCATCATGGGCTACGCTTAATTATCCTAATGAAGAAACGCAGTTCAAAGAGTGGTGGCCTGCCGATTTTATCACAGAAGGTCACGACCAGACGCGCGGCTGGTTCTATTCACAGCTCGGCGCAAGTATGACAGCGTTCGGGAAAGCGCCTTATAAGAGCGTGCTGATGCATGGTTTCACCCTTGATGTGGAAGGCAAGAAGATGTCAAAAAGCCTTGGCAATGTGGTATCACCTGAGGAAATCGTATCAAGATACGGCGCAGAGGCGCTGCGCATGTATGTGCTTTCACAGAATGCGCCATGGGAAGACCTCAAATTCAGCTGGGATGAGGTGGGCAATGTCCACAGGATGCTCAATATACTGTGGAACGTCTATCGATTTCCGCTACCTTACATGATACTTGATAAATTCGACCCGCTTGAGATAAACGGTGTTCCAGAAGGACTGCGTTCAGAGGATAGATGGATTCTCTCAAGGGTGCAGTCGCTGATAAAGCAGGTAGATTCTGCAATGTCAGAGTACAACCTTCATAAAGCCACACGCCCGCTCTCAGAGTTCATACTTGAAGACCTCTCACGCTGGTATATACAGCTCATAAGACCAAGAACCTGGCGTGAAGCTAATGATCCGGATAAGCTTGCAGCATATTATACCTTATACGAAGTCCTTGTGGCATTAACAAAACTCATGGCGCCTTTTGCTCCCCATATTTCAGAGGAAATGTACCAGAACCTTGTGCGAAATACAGACCCAGATGCGCCTGCCAGTGTTCATATGTGCGACTGGGTAAAGACAGATGACAGGCTTATCGATACTGGACTTGAATCGCGGATGACTATCATCAGGGAGCTCGTTGAAGCATCATCCAATGCAAGGCAAAAATCAAAGCGGAAACTCAGGTGGCCTGTGAAAAGGATTGTGGTCGCGCCGAAAAAGGATGAAGTTGCTGCTGCTGTATCAGAGCTTGAATCTGTTCTCAAGGAGCAGACCAATGCTAAGGAAATAATACTGCTCGGCACTGGAAAATCATGGGAAGAACTCGGTGTTGAGGTAGTACCCAATCCGGCAGCATTGGGCCCGGCTTTTAAAAAAGAGGCTGGGAAAGTAATAGCAGAACTTAAGAAAGCTAATGGCAGGAAAATAAAGCAGGCGATATCAGAAACTGGCAGCTTTGAGCTTGGAGCTTGGGCAATCACAAAAGACATGGTGAACTTCAGGGACTCTATTCCGCCTGCAATCGCTGAGGCGAAATTCTCAGCAGGAGATGTGTATGTTGATACTGAACTCACGCCAGAGATCGAAGCTGAAGGCTATGCGCGCGAGGTTATAAGAAGGATACAGGATATGCGAAAGGAACTTGACCTTGCAGTTGAAGAAGAGATAGGCGTTATAGTTGAGCTCCATGATCCCAAAGTGCTTGAACTTATATCAGGACTAAAAGAGTTTATTTGCGGCGAAGTCCGTGCAAGGTATTTATACATCAGTCCTGATATAGAAGTCAGGGGCGATATCATCAAGGACTGGGATGTAGAAGGCATAAGCATCAAGATTGGTGTGAATAGG
>JAWOKW010000363.1:0-5545 GCA_033854095.1 Candidatus Methanoperedens sp.
CAATACCTTCGCCACACTGGATATCAATAAGGCTATATCAATAAGATAAGATGAACTCTGGGATATATAGTACGTTCTTTCGATATATCCCAGGACTTATATGTTCGATATCAATGTACATCTTGAATGTTTAAAAATCTATCTAAGCGAAAAAATTTTAGCTCAGTTGAATGTAATCGCGAGTGTCTAATTCGTCGTTGTTTTCTATCATCTGATGATGTTTTCATTATGGCAGGTGATGAAACTGTTGTGACAAAATCAGGCAAAAAAACTCATGGTCTTGATCGTTTTTTCTCATCGCTATAATCGAACCTCTTTTCCGCTAATTATCGAACAAATTGTCCGTCCTGAAGAAAAAACATGTGCTGAAGACGTGAGTTCTATAAAACATGATAAAGAGGATCAAAAATTTATATCTCATCTTTGCCCGGTTCACTCATTGAATTTTTTGTAAATGTAATTCGCCACTACCTGAAAAATCAGGATGAATAGCACAAGCACTGCGATATCAAGCCACGGTGAAAAAAGCGATTTGCCTGTATAGGCGTACTCGATCATATCATTTCCGTATGTAAGAGGGGATATCAGTGCGATACCCTTACCAATCTCTGGCATAGCGGATATCGGGATAAAAACGCCTGAAATAAAGATAAGCGGCAGCCTGATTGTGTTGAGTATCGACATGACCTCTCCCACGTTCTCGGTCGGGTACGCAGCGAACAGTGTCCCGAGCGTCGCAAAACAAAACGCCGTGAGTATCATAGAAATCACAAGAACAGGCGCATTTACTATAGGCGTGCTGAACATGATGATGCCAATAGCAAGCGGGAGGCAGGCGATGCCGAGACTGTAGAGAAATCCGCTCAGGCTCTCGCCTGACACCAGCGAATACAGCGAGATGGGTGCAGAGAGCAGGCGGTCAAAGGTTTTTACGCGCCTTTCAATGGGTATCGAGACAGGCTCTATTGATGAGGCTGAAAACAGGAGGGTGATCGAGATCAGCCCCGGGATCAGGGTACCGGGCGGGGCATTCCTCCCGATGGCAAAGGCGAGGAACATAAAGAGCGGGAAGAAGATGCCTGAGATGATGATGTTGGGCTTGAAGTAATATATCCGCATGTCCTTTCTGGCTATCGCCCATGCAGCTGACACCTCGTGGGAAAAACGCTCTGTCCAATAATCAATCGATGGCATGTATTGCACCACCTGTCCGTTTAAGACCTGTCAGCCGTATGAACACATCCTCGAGGCTCGGACCAAGGGTCGTGATACTGATCACTTTAAGGCTGTGCGTGTGGGCATAAGCCATAATAGCCTCGATAACTTCAGAAGGATCTTCAGTATAGAGCTTAAACTTGTCACCAGCCTTTTGAGCGTCATTCACCATAGGGAGGCGGCGAAGCTCATCCATCTGATCTGCAGAACTGCGGTCAAATGAGAACTCGATTGACTGCACACTCCGAATAGTCTTTTTCAGACGTTCAGGTGCATCGATTGCAGCGATGTTTCCTTTATTGATGATCGCCACCCTGTCGCACATGACATTTGCCTCTTCAATGTTGTGCGTTGTTAAAAAAACCGTGACGCCCTGGTGGACAAGAGATGTAATAACGTCCCGAATGATGAGGTTGCTCTGTACATCGAGCCCTGAGGTGGGTTCGTCCAAGAACAGCAGGCGTGGGCTGTTGACCAACCCCATAGCGAGCGTCAGACGCCGTTTCATTCCCTTTGAAAAACCATGCACTCTGTCATTGCGCCGTTCATGTAATCCGAATATCGTGAGCAGTTCAATTGTCTTTTTTTCTCGCTCGTTCCGTCCCACATGGTAGAGTTCGGCTGAAAACATCATGTTCTGCCATGCGGTCAGGTCATCGTACACATTGGAATTCTCGGATACAATGCCTATGGACTGCCGTGCTGCAATGGTATCGTGCTCAATATCATGACCAAAAATAGTTGCTGTTCCAGAGGTCGGGGGCGATATCCCGGTCAAAATACGAATTGTAGTGGTCTTGCCTGCACCATTTGGACCCAAAAACCCAAAAGTCTCTCCCTCGCCTACTGAAAAATTAATATCATTGAGCGCGATGAGAGAGCCGAATTTTTTGATTAGGTGAGATACTTCTATTGCTTGCATGTTTGTGCCTTCACCTTGCTCCTCCGCCTCCTCCTCCGAATCCTCCACCTCCGCCAAACCCGCCGCCTCCTCCACTGCTTGATGTGCCTGTTCCTGCAGGCGGTGAGGTCATCCCATACGCATGTCCAAAGTACACTGGCATGTAGCCTACAACATTGGCTTCAGGCACATGCACATTCAGTTTTTCCATGGCTTTTGCGACCTTATCCCCGGCTCCAAGTGTTGTACCATATATGAGCCATTCCTGCCACATCCTCACGTCTTCTGGTGCATATTTCTGGATCGAAGCGAAATCAGAAAGGAAAGTCTTGAACGCATCCCATTCAAGTTTTTCCTTATAGTAACTCTCTTTCCACCTTCCGAAGAGAACAGACGAGGTAAATAAAGGAGGAATGGATTCAAATAGTAAAACTAACGATATAAAAATACCTGAAAATAACTGCGTATATATAGTTCCGAAATATAAATATAGAACCAGCACTGCGATCAACAGCAGTGAACATAACGCTGCCAGCGTCGCAACATACTTTCTGCCGCTCACGGCAAATTCGCTCGCTGCTGTTTTATCAGCAGCTTTCATAATCCAGTGCATTCTGTCCCTGATGCTGTTCAGTCGTGACAGTGCAGCATATCCCCCGGATGCAGCGGACATCCTTAACTCCTCTAATCGTTTCTCAAATTCTTTAGTATCAAATACATCGCCTTTTGCAAAACTCTTAAGGAATTCAAGCACTTTTTTCTCATATTCATCCACCTCGGATGTTTTGAGAAGCCGTATCCTCAGCCCTTCTTTATCTTCCTCTATCTTCACTATCCCTCGCCTGTGTAAATCAAGAAGTGTGGCATAAAACCCGTTTTCATCAAAATCAAATGGGTCTTTTCTGAAAACAAGGTTCACAAGCCAGGGTTTTCGCTTCATGGGCACGTAGCTCAGGAACTTCGGCACTGTGAAGAATTTTTCCCTACCATATTTATAGTAAACAGCCGCAAGTGCTACAGGAAACAGGAGCACCATCGCTTGCAGTACATAGTTCAGTGCTGAGAAAAGATCGGATGCGGTTGAATATTGTGAGTTAGCTGAAAGCGTTTTACCTTTGACATCAGAGACATTTACAGGAAACGCCTCCATAGCATTTTTAATCGATGGCTCAAGCAGCATCTCCACCTCCAAAAGCGTATCTTTCGGGCTTTCTCCTGTGATAACCCATGTATCTCCTACCTTTTTCACATCCATCATGGGATGCGTGAAAAGTTGAGAAACAAGACTATCCCTGTCATAGATCGCTATCATTACCTGTTTGTAAGGCAGATGCTCATCAGCGAGCTTCAAGTTCAAATGGCAGTATTCCTCATCACATTCAAGAGGTGGATGCAGTTTGAAAATGTAGCTGATTCCATATCTGCCAGCATCAAACATGTCAGGCTTGTAACCTCCAGCCTCGTTGAACTCAGCAAGGGATGCAATGATGTCTGTATATGCTGTATGAGAGGTTTGTGAAAAGGTATTCACCTGTCCATTCATATCTTTAGTGTAGGGAATCGACCCCTGCGGTGAAGAGATGCTGACAGGTTCTACGTAAGGAAAATCAAGTTTCTGCTGCGATAGAGGCACATTTTTCCATGAACGGTACAGCATTTTGTACTTACCTGATTCTGTAATTTCATAAGTAAAAGTCTCCTGAAGCGTCCCGTTCATGTACAGCTCAGCCCTGTAGCTATCCACATACACATCTCCACATCCTCCCATGCCGCAGGCACCTGAAACACCAGATATACTGCCTGTAAGGACCAGCCCTGCTATGCCTATCGAGGCTACAACGACTAACAGGATTATGATTTGCTTGCTTTCATCCACTCCAGGTCACCACAGGTCTTTTCAGTTCCTCTTCAAAGAAATCAAGATACTCCTTTTTGCGAAGTCCAACCGAGCGCCCAACGTATTTTGAAGGAATCGTATCAAGCAGCGTGTTAAATTCCTGGATAATATTGTTATACGTATATCGATGTCTTGCTATCTCATCTTCAATATCCTTTATTGCACTCATCGTCACTGTCACGGTCTCAGATGTCTTTAATGCTGGATAATTCTCAGCAACAGCTATAATATTTCCAAGCAGCCCGCGCATCTCTCCATCCATTTTATTGAGCTCATTAGGACCTGCTTTTCCAAGGCTTGCCCTCATGCCCGTGATTTTCTCAAAAGTATCCTGCTCGAATTTCGCATAACTTTTGACAGATTCCACAAGCTGCTCTATCATATCAAGCCGCTTCTTCATCGCGACCCTTGCCTGGGAGAGCGTCGCATCGCCTGCATTCTTTAAACTCTTGAGCCTGTTATATGTTGAGAAAAAATAAATAGCGACGGCAGCCACTAATAGAACGAACAGCGCGATGAGCATCAATAGCGCGGTTAAAATATCCATGCTTGTAGATTATATTAAGCAGTATATAATAATTTCTAAAAGACGAGACCGTTTCAGTTTGTGTTAATTGCCTCAGCCTTTTCGCATCATAAACGAATGAATAATCTCTCCATGATTCTGTCAATAAAAAATATTCAGACACGCTCTAAGCTCACTCATTATAGTTATTGTATTTCCCTTCATATACTATTTTCTATCTGCTGAACCGTTAATCTTAAGTATAATTATTCATAATGTCTATACAGGAGGTAGTTAGTAATGGCAGAACCATGGGACGATTTTAGAAAATTTGAAGAAATGATGAACCGAATGTTTGAAGAATTTTGGGGAAGACCGACCAGGCGGCTTTTGACTTCAGGCGAAAGGGGAGAACTAGTGCCTGCTGAATACAGGCAGCCTTTCATTGATGTCATGGAGACTGATAAAGAGGTAACAGCGACCGCAGAATTGCCAGGTCTTGAAAAAGAGGATATCAAAATCAATCTTACAGAGGATAAGCTTGAGATTTCAGCAGAGACAAAGCACGAGGAAGAAAAGGAAGAGAAGGGATATGTGTACAGGGAAAGGCGCGCTGGACGCTACTATCGCTCAATTTCACTTCCATCTCCTGTTGACCCTGATGGAGCAAAAGCTTCGTATAAGAACGGCGTGCTTGAAATAAAAATGCCAAAGACCGAAATCAAGAAGAAGAAACCAGTTGAGATCGAATAAGAATGATAAAGAGCATCCGTAAAAGAGACGGAAGGGTCGTGGAATTCGACAGGTCAAAGATAGCGAACGCTATTTTTAAGGCTTTTATCGCCTCAAAAAGTAAAGACGGCAAAAGAGCAGAGGCTCTGGCGAATCAGGTAGTGGACATTATTGAAGAAAGGATCGCGGGCACGCCTGGTGTTGAAGATGTGCAGGATATAGTAGAGGAAGTCTTAATTAAGAACGGCTACACTGGCGTTGCTAAAGCCTATATACTGTACAGAGAGAAGCGAGC
>JAWOKW010000364.1:0-7999 GCA_033854095.1 Candidatus Methanoperedens sp.
TCAAATGGATACCCCTAAAACCATTTATCAAGTGTCTTCTGTCCTTCATCCGAAACTTCAAGAAGGCGCTCTATTGCCTTTGATACGCGTGCTTCTGAAAAATCATGCTCATCACAGAGGAATTTTATTATAGCTTTCGCATCCGGTTTTTTCCACTTAAGTTCATAATCAGCAGTTACGTCTGGATTTAAGAACAGTGCTCTTATATCCTCCAAGTTCTTGATTTCAATACCGAGTTCGTCAAGCACTCTTTCAATGCGGTTATGTTTCTTTATCGACTTAAACGCTTTTTTGGGACCTATCCCTTTGATGCCCTCATTGTAATCCGTCCCTGTAAGAATCGCTATATCAACCAGTTGTTCTCTTGAAATCCCAAGTTTAAGAAGCCCGTTTTCAAAGTCTATAATCTCAGGTTTTATATCGATATATATTCCTTTTCCGGGCAGCTTTCTTTTTCCAGTCACAGCTAAGTTCCTGACAACTACAGGCGCACCGAACAGCAGGGCATCATAATCCTGTGATGCAACTGCGTAAGCGTCTTTATTCCGTGCCATGAACGCTGCCTGGGCTTCTCCCTCGGAAGGTGCCTGAACTACAGGGACACCCATGCGGTCGAGGAGTTTTTTTGCATCCTCTACCATGTTCCCTTTAATATATGACGACGCCTGAGCATATTTGAATGCATCCTCGTCACCTGCCTCACGTGCCTTCTCCCACCGTTCCATTGCCTCTACCCTTATTTTTTTCCTCTCATCAAGTGTAGTATTTTTAAACACAGGAGGCTCTCCATCAAAAACAAAAACAGGCTTGATACGCTCTTCAACGAGATTGGTAGTCCTGTACAGGAAACCTGACAGATGAGATGTTATCTCTCCGTGAGAGTCTATAAGAGGCATGCCGTCTCGCTGGCGGATTATGCTCAGGAACTGATAAAGTGTATTATATGCATCGATGGCAACTACTTTTCCTTTCATGTCCGAAAGCTCGATTTCTTTTGTCTCAAAAAGGTCTCCAAGGTCAACCCCCATACTGCGCCTCAGATTACATTGCTCAATCTGATATCTATTACAGAATCGTTATCAGCTTCTATGCCTTTTACTGTCAAAAGGTTGCCTTTGCGATTAATCAATTCAGCGCCAGAGACCTGCACCTGATGATTATCAGTGGAATTATCGTTCTTATGCACGATTAGCAGATTCGCCCCTTTTTCAAATTTTTGCATACCGCTGCTCAGCACATGTTCAAAATCAGAATATATTATAACATCAGATAATCCTGAACTGGATTTCTTGATCACACCGATGGGTTTTATTTCAAGATTCATATTATTATCCTGCTCCCCCCACCACAGCCTTATCCACAAGCACATGCGGCGCACCGTCACTGACTGGTACAAGCTGCCCTGCTTTCCCGCATCTTCCTGAACTCAATTCCAGATCATTGCCAATAGCAACAACATTATTCAGTATCTCAAGTGTATTCCCAGACAAAGAAACATCTCGAAGCGGTGTTGCAAGCTCTCCATTCTCGACCACAAACCCGCGCTCTGCATTGAACTGGAATACTCCTTCTCCAGTATTGACCTGTCCACCGCGTGAACCTATCAAATATATCCCATTCTTTAATTCAGCGAGCATCTCGTCGAATTTGGTACTATCAGGCGCTATGAAGGTATTGCTCATCCTGATAACTGGTCTGGCATACCCCTGGGCACGGGAATTCCTGCTTTCTCCGCCAAGCACGCCTGCTGTTTCTCTTGAGTGAAGGAACGATTTCAGCACGCCATCCTGTATTAACGTCGTCCTCTTCGATTCTGCCCCTTCATCATCAAACGGGTAATATCCATATTCATGAAGAGATGGGTCATCATACGCTGTAATAAGAGGAGATGCAATCTTTTCACCGATCTTTCCTGCAAGTATGGAGTTCCCTTCCAACACATGGTCAGCTTCAACGGCATGACCTACAGCCTCATGAATGAAAACACCGGCTAATTCCTGGTCAAGCAGCACAGGGTAAGTGCCGCCTTTTGGAGTGGATGCTGACAGAAGTTCAACTGCTGTTGTGCCAGCTTTTCTTGCAAGTTCAAATGCATTATGCTTTTTAAATATCTCAAAACCTGAAACTCCGAACCTGCTTTCTCTTCCAATCTGATATACACCTTCGGAGTATGCCACTGCACTTACAGCAAAACCTGTACGGTTCAATGTATATTCACAATCTAATCCTTCAGAATTTGAATACCTGACATTCATAAGGGATTCTGAATAAATAGCGTTTGTACTTTTAATTCCTTCTACACGGGCATTTTTTTCAATTTCAGCAAGCAATTTTACTTTATCCTCTACAGGGATATCCATGGGATTTTCCTTTACCTCAGGAAGATTCTGCAGTGTGGGTTTTTCTACTGGAGCAAGCCTGATTCGAGCTCTATGGCTTCTGTTCTTTGCAGCATCTGCGAGCCTTTTAGCAGAGTTCAGCGCAGCATCTATATTTTCAGGATTGTCCTTTGATACGAATCCCCATGTGCCTTTGCTTAGAACTCTTACAGCAGCTCCGCTTGAAAAATTATTTGAGATTTCCTTGATTTCACCATTATCCAGAACTATTGCGGAGCTGATACTTTTTATAATGCGTATGTCATAAAAATCCATACATCTCTCACAGAACTGTAAGTGGTCTTGTTTCAGGTAGAGCTATATTGAATTTGGTCCTCATGGCAAGTTTCTTTAAAGTAGCTATAAGACCTTCTTTCTCTGTTCCCACAAGGCTGTATTCAAGCACCTCTTCGATATTTGTCACAGGAATTATTTTGATGATGTCCTTGTATTCATCTTCAATGAGCACATCTCCGAGATTGGATTTTGGAATTATTACAGTCTTTATTCCTGCAAGTGCAGCAGCCTCTATCTTGTATGTGACGCCACCAACTGGCAGTACATCGCCTCTTACAGAGAGCGAGCCTGTCATAGCCACGCTCTGGTCAACCGGGATTCCCTGGATGGCTGAAAGAACTGCTGTAGCTATAGATATGCTGGCTGAGTCGCCTTCTACGCCTTCATACGTGCCTACGAATTGAATATGGACATCCATACCAACTATATCCTTGCCCGTTGTCTTTTTGATTAGAGCAGAAACGTTTTGCACAGCTTCTTTTGCAATATTTTTAAGCATTCCTGTGGCTATGATGTGACCTTCTGACCTGGACTGTGTCGGCGTGACATCAGCTATTATAGGAAGCACTATGCCTGAATCTTCTCCCATTACAGCAAGCCCATTGACCCTGCCTATCTGTGCGCCTTCCTTCACGAACAGTTTGTAATCCTTCCTGCGCTCAAGGCTCTGATGTGCAAGCTGCTGTTCAACCGAGCGGGCGATGCTCTTTGCTTTTAATACGTGCTGGGCAGTCGTAAGTGGTGCTTTCTCGCCGTGTGCTATATCGCCTGCCACCCGCACAAGCCCACCAAGGTCCCTGAGTTTAAGAGTAAGATGTCCTTTCCTGCCTGCCCTGCGTCGTGCTTCTCTGACAATCTCTTCAACAGCGCTCCTGTCGAAGTGCGGTATTTTGCCGTCCCTGACCACTTCCTGAGCTATGAAACGCACAAGCTTCTGCCTGTTCTCAGGAGTATCTTCGATTGTATCGCTCATGTAAACTTCATATCCATACCCTTTGATGCGGGAGCGCAGCGCAGGGTGCATGCCCCTGAGCGCATCCAGATTACCGGCTGCGATCATGATGAAATCGCATGGTACCGGGTCTGTCTTAACCATTGCTCCACTTGAACGTTCAGACTGACCTGTTATTGCGAATTCCTTTTCCTGCAGCGCTGTGAGTAGATTCTGCTGGGATTCGATTCGCAGCGTATTTATCTCATCCACGAACAGCACTCCTTTGTGCGCCTTGTGGATTGCTCCGCTCTCGACTCTATCATGTGCTGGTGTCTCAAGTCCACCTGACTGGAACGGGTCATGTCTCACATCGCCAAGAAGAGCACCAGCATGTGCGCCTGTGGCATCAATATATGGTGCAATTTCTTTGCCTGCATTCGAAACAAGAAGTTTCGGGATGAATGCTGTCTCCTTTGGCATGAACTGGCGCATCATTATAGCAATCAATACGGCTGCTATTATTCCCCACAGAAGCATCCCTGTATAAAATGAATACGCCACAATGCCAAGAACGAGAAGCATGACAAACATGTTCCTTGCGTTCATTCTCTTTTGAGCTTCAAGCTTATGGGCATCAGATATTTCTTTTCCTTTACCTGCTGGAACTATGCGTATCTTGGGATTGTTTGAGTCTTCAGGATTATGGTATATCAATACATCCTGGAGCTCTTCTTTTGGAAGCAGTTCAGCCATTGCTTTTGCAAGCATGGATTTACCTGTTCCGGGCGTTCCAAGCATCATTACATGCCTTCGCTGGTTTGCGGCTTTCTTTACAACTTCCACAGCATGTTCCTGACCTATGACCTGCTCGATCAACTGTTTTGGAACTTCGATATCCTTTGTGGATGTTATTTCCAATCCACCAAGAAGATCATGATTCTTTGTTTCATTTTCAGTATTTTCCATGTGTTACCAGCTTATTAAAAATGCATTCTTATATTCTTTTCGCAGCGTTCCACAAAATCTATACGATTAAGTAACATAATATAGTAATGTAATATAATTGATTACTTAAATAACCTGTGGAGGAATCTTATGAAAACTTCATTTCAAATAGGAAAAATAATGGGAATCCCGATTAAACTGCATATAACATTTCTTCTGATATTGCCTGTATTCGCATATATATTTTCAATCAACGAACCAGCATTCGGATTCAAGGACCAGCCTTCGCTTCTTAAGTATGCTCTGTCCTTATCTGTTTCAATCTCGCTATTTGTTTGCGTATTATTGCACGAATTAGGACATTCTTATGTAGCTAAAAATCACGGCATCAATATCCAGAGCATAACCCTTTTCCTTTTTGGAGGCGTCTCGTCCATAGAAGAGATCCCAAGAAGTCCAAAGACAGAATTAAGGATGGCTTTAGCTGGACCGGGCGTCAGCCTTTTAATAGGCATAATACTCTCAGCAATCTATTTAATTTTTAAACCAGTTGAAGCCCCTTATTTTCCATCTTTATCTAATATAATAAGCGACCCATATCTGCGCCTTGTCTGGATGATAGGGTGGGTTAATTTCATCCTGTTTGCCTTCAATATCCTTCCTGCATTTCCAATGGACGGAGGCAGGGTGCTAAGGGCATGGCTTGCTGGCAGGATGCCTTACATCAAAGCGACCCGCACAGCCGCAGGCATTGGCAAGATGTTTGCTATCTTTATGGGCATTTTCGGATTATTTGCAAGCTTCTGGCTCATCCTCATCGCATTCTTTATATACATCGGTGCATCAGAAGAAGAGAAATCCACAGAAATCAGCGTCATACTTGAAGGCGTGAAAGTAAAGGACATTATGTCAAAAGATGTTAATACTGTAAACCCGACAATGTCTGTTGAAGAACTTGTGGATCATATGTTCAGGTTCAAGCACATGGGATACCCTGTCGTAGATGATGGGTCCCTGAAAGGCATAGTGACCTTTACTGATGTGCAGAAAGTGACAAGAGAAGAGCGGAAAAATGTTAAAATTTCACAGATAATGACAAAAAATCTTATTACGATCAAGGAAGATGATGATGCAGTGAACGCAGTAAAACTTATGACCGCGAATAATATTGGTCGGATATTAGTTAAAAACGATGGAAAAATGGTAGGCATTGTATCAAGGACAGACCTCCTGCGGTCTGTGCAGCTACTGGAATAACATGAACGATGGAACATACGCGGTAAGCTACAATTTCAATTATAAAAATCCGACAGCACCTTCTGCGTCCAGGATTATTCTTATAGGCACAGCCCATGTTTCTGAAAAGAGCGTGGTGCTCGTCAATGAAGTAATCGACAAAGAAAAGCCCGATGTTGTGGCTGTTGAACTGGACAGAGGAAGGTATCAGGCATTAAAAGGTGAGGAAGAGGTCAAAGAGATAAATGTCAAGGATCTACTAAGTGGAGGTAAGTTTTACTACTTCCTGCTGCACTGGCTCCTTGGCTATGTCCAGAAAAAGATCGGCGCGGACACAGGCGTTAAGCCTGGCGCAGAGATGCTTTCAGCCATTGAAAAAGCTGAAAAGAGCGGTGCGCGTGTTGCACTTATCGACAGGGATATCCAGATAACACTTGGGCGCTTCTGGAATAAGATGTCATTTTTTGAAAAACTCAAGCTTTTTGGCTCTCTCTTTGGTGCAATACTTGGTATCGGTACAAAGAATATAGATATAGACACAGTGACCGAGGAGGACGTAGTTGCTCAGTTAATATCAGAGCTCAGGAAGCTCGCTCCAACTGCTGCATCAGTTCTGCTGGATGAGAGGAACGCTATAATGGCTAAAAACCTGCTTGACATATCAAGGGAAGGCACGGTAGTGGCTGTTGTAGGTGCAGGTCACCGCGAAGGCATCCAGAAATATCTCGCTGCTCCTGAATCCATTCCCCCAACAGAGGAATTGATGGCGCTTCCGAAAAAGCGTTTTAGCTGGTTCAAAGCTATAACTGTTGTATTCATAGCAATGATCGTGGGATTACTTGCGCTTCTTATATATCAGGACAAGGTTTCTTTAACAGCGCTCCTGACAGCGATGTTATATTTATTCATTACTCAGGGGGTACTCTCAGCCGTCGGCGTAATTATCGCAAGAGGACATCCTCTTTCAGCGTTCACAGCGTTCAGCCTCGCATGGTTTGGATTCCTGCATCCCTTTATAGCTATCGGCTGGCTTGCTGGATTTGTGGAAGCGCATTTTCGCCCACCCCGAAGCGATGATTTTAGAACGATAATGAAAGGTGAGTATTTGTTTGGTTGGGACGAAGTTCCGGGTAGAGACAACAACAGGCTCATAAAATTCATAACTCAGAGCTATAATATTAAGGGGGAAACAGCCAAGATCGAAAAAACAGACGACGGCAGTGCCATAGAGATCTCTGCTGACAGGAACAAAATATCGCTTCGACTTGACGAGAAAAAAGGCAAAATAAGCGTGACATCAGATGGCATGGCAGTTGAAAACGAGAAAATTGATGGATTGACGGTGGAAAAGGAGAAAGGCAAGTTCAAAATATATAAAGCCCTGACAATGAAGGAATTAATGCACAACAGGCTGTTCCGCATCATACTTGTAGCAGGTTTTGCTAACCTTGGAAGCATGGTTGGAACTTTTGTGGCAATACCAATAATGGTTCATTATCTTAACATTCCCAATCCACTTGAGATACTTAAAACCGCACTTGATACAGGGTTTAATATTGTGAAAAATATGTTATAATCTTTCGATCACTGTTCCTCTGTGAGTCCCGTTAACTGCATCAACAATGGTCTGCGGTTCTTCTCCACTAAGGACTATTGTTTTGATTCTGCTGCGCTCTATGATTTTTGCAGCTAAGAGATCGATGGGCGAATTTGCACCTGCTATCATTTCGGTCTTCATCACGGTTTCTATAAGCTGCTCTGGCGTCATGGTATCAAATTTCTTAGCGTCTTTATCCTTTTTAGGGTCGCTTGTATAAACGCCGTCAATAGATGTGGCATTAACAAGAAGGTCTGCACCGATGTATTCTGCAAGAACTGCAGAGACTGCATCAGTGGTCTGACCAGGAGCCACTCCACCCATAACGACTATTTTACCCGACAGGCTTGCATTCTTTGCTTCTTTATAGTTCGACGGCGGCTCATGGTAAGCCCCCTCGCCAAGAGCAGCGATCAGCAGCCTTGCATTAAGCCGTGTGAGTTCTATGCCTATCAAATCACAGGTAGCTTCGTCAGCATCGAGTCCTCTGGCTATGCCTATGTACCGGCGCGCCGCTTGCCCGCCTCCTGTTACAATAAATACGGTGTGTTTATCTGAAATTTCCTTTATCGCCGCCGCATAGCTTTTGAATTTTTCAGGATACAGTTCACG
>JAWOKW010000365.1:0-24193 GCA_033854095.1 Candidatus Methanoperedens sp.
CAAAAACACCGAGCAAGAACATTGTCGGCGGCTCTTACATTGCCGGGAATGTCTGGGCGCATCCGAATGGCTCAGGCTTCAGCCTGACATGCACAGATGATTACACAGATGGCATATGCGATTCGAACTTTACGCTTGATAATAACAATATCGATTACCTCCCGCTTGCATTAGTGACTGCAGGAGTAAAAGGTGACCTGAACGGCAATGGTCAGTCTGCAGATGCTGGTGACCTGGTGCTGATGAAGCGTGCTTCGATAGGTGAAATTGTGCTATCATGATTTGCGATTTGCTTTGCATCTTCGATGGCATTTTTATAGACTATCACCCCTCTAAAATTCCTTTAGCCCATCTGGCAGCCCGCTCCAGTTCTCCCTGTTTCAGTGGTCCCTCTTTGCCCTCTACTATGAAGCCTTCAGGTGGCGCCGCCATATGCCCCCCTTGAGCTTTCAAACTGTCCGCGATGCACCCGGCGGCATAACCGAACAGTTTGGCTATTATCGCTGTCACTCTTGTATCGAATGATGCCACTGTGACATTTTTGAGAGCCTTTGCTGGTATTTTATCAAGAAATTCCTGGATAGCCTTCGTTGGTTTGCCCCCCTGGGTAGGCGAGCCGACCACAAGAAGGTCAATAGATTCCAATTCCGAAGGGTTCGCCTCACCCGCGCGTAGTACTTCCACCTCACTGTATTGGGCAGCAGCTCCGGCAATAGCCATAGCTATTTTCTCCGTATTCCCATAAACCGAATCGTATATTATTAAAGCCTTCATTAGAAACACTTCCGCCCCATAGTTATCCCGTTTATGTCTGTCATCGAGAATTCCCTTCTCCCAAATGAGGGTGGTATATCGAAGGAGGTTTGTTTATTCCTTTGGATATAGTTTACGGTCTATATCCCACGATCGAAGTCGTGGGGATTAGACCTGATTTTTTCTCAACCTCAATAAGTCCGACTAAGTAAAGTCCAAAGAAGATGACAATAATACCCCCGATACGGGCAAGCCAATGACAAAAAATAGACTGTTAAGGAAAATTTGTTTCTGTCTTGATTTTGTTTCAGTAAGGGAGACGCCAGCCAGATATGCTAAAAATTTAAGAAAATCTTTTATGAGTATAGAACGTAAAGATGCATTATGAGGGAATTATATCAACGTTTAAAATCTGCGGGTTTCAAAAAGCTCATCTCTATAATAGTAATCGTGTTGCTGCTTGTTTCTTTTGCAGAGCTGTGGGAAAATCGAAAAGAAAATAACTGGAACAATATCGAGGGCAGCACTACCATTGTTTCAAAGGAAATGCCGAAGGTAGCTCTTATATCCATCGCAAAAGCAGCCAGCCCTGATAAAACAAGGAACGAGGTAACAGTGTATAACCAGAACCTTGCTCTTATAAAGGAATACAGGACAGTGGATCTCAGCAGTGGGAATAACATCATTAAATATGTGGATGTTGCTTCTCAGATTGACCCTACGTCGGTTATTTTCAGAGACCCAAAAAGCCAGAACACAATAGTGGTGGAACAGAACTATGAATACGACCTTGTAAGTTCTGACAAACTGCTTGACAAATACCTGGATAAAGAGATAACAGTCACCTCTGATAACGAATCCTTCACAGGCAAGCTTCTTAGCCACTCAGGCGGCATCATGCTTCAAACAAGGGATGGTGTGGTTGTGCTGAATAATGTAAAGAAGATAGAATATCCAGACGTAGCAGGTCTTCTCACCAAACCCACCCTTATCTGGCAGATTTACACTGACACCGGAGGTAGCCGGGAAGTGCAGACTTCGTATCTTACTGGCGGGATGAGCTGGAAAGCCAATTATATTGCCACGATAGACCAGAGCGATTCAAAAGCTGACATCAAAGGCTGGGTTACCATTGAGAACAATGCAGGTACTGCTTATCCAGATGCAAAACTGAAACTGGTAGCAGGGGATATAAATAGAGTATATACGCCTCAGCCTTATAATATTGAAGGCATGCCTGCGTCAGCAACCGCCATTCCAACGAGTGGTGCTCCTCCTGGTTTCACGCAGGAAGGTCTGTTTGAATACCATCTTTACACTTTACAGCGTCCTGCGACACTGAACAACAATGAGATAAAACAGATATCCCTGCTCAGCGCTGATAATGTGCCTGCGAAGAAGGAATATTCTTATGACGGTGCAAATGATGGGGAGAAAGTAAGGGTTGTACTGAACATGACCAATTCTGAAGAAAACGGTCTGGGTATGCCGCTTCCAAAAGGAGTGGTCAGGGTATACAAGGCTGATAGCGATGGGCAGCTTCAGTTCCTGGGCGAGGATAGCATTGACCACACGCCCAGGGACGAAAAAATCAGAATAAAAGTAGGAA
Source organism: Candidatus Methanoperedens sp. (assembly GCA_033854095.1). Taxonomy (GTDB): domain Archaea; phylum Halobacteriota; class Methanosarcinia; order Methanosarcinales; family Methanoperedenaceae; genus Methanoperedens. Next base: position 2,363 of record JAWOKW010000365.1, read on the forward strand.
ATGCCTTTGATATCGTTGGCAAACGCACAGTAACAGACAGGGGGGGCATAGGCAGCTATGGGAGCTGGGAGAGCTACAGCATAGAACTGAGGAACCATAAGAGTGAGGATGCAAAGATAGTAGTTATAGAGCATCCCTATGGCATCTGGAAGATAACAAAGGCTTCAGAGCAGTATACAAAGAAGGATGCAAATACCATTGAGTTCGAGGTAAATGTGCCCACGGACGGAACGAAAACAATAACATATACCTTTGAGACCAGGTATCAATAATTATCATCCTTTGAAATATTATTAATTTCCTGCCTTAATTCTCCCAGCGTGGATTTGCGCTCTGCAAATGCATTATGGCGATGGATGCTTTCCTCATTGATCTGTTTGATCGTAATAATGGAATCATCAGGAAGGTCAGGAAATTCATTCACAATTTTCTGCGCCATCATCCTCACGCAATCTTCCACGAACTTGGGATTCTTATGTGCCAGTTCCACGACGGCAACTTCATCTGACCTTTTTAATAATTCAAACATCTGCGAACTCATGGAATTCTCGATAATATAGATGATCTTATCCAAGGAAACAAAATCATCATCTTGAACCTCGATCGAAATAACTCCTCTTCCTCTCTGGTTATGCGTGGGCATAGGGACGCAATTCAAGAATTTTCTTATCACTTCACTCTCCACGCCAAGAGCCTTCAATTCCTTTTTAGCTTTATCCCGCATTATTTCCTGGGCACATGGGCAGGCTGTAATTCCGAGCACTTCAGCGCCTACGAGTTTCCTTACGTTCAACTTCTGTTCCCTGACAGCTCTTGCTTCGGCAAAGATATTCACCACTTCCTGGCATTTTATTTTTGTCTCAGGGGTTTCTCTTTTGATTATGTATTCGCTCTTCATCCTGACTTCAGCATTTAAGGCATATTCATGTCGATCAATGAGCCTTTTTGCAACCTCTCCACACAGATCTTCTATATCATAGACCGGAGCCATGGTCATTTCTTCAAGCACTTCATCGATCGCTTCAAAATTTCTTGAAAGATTAGCTCCTTTTCTGTTGGAAGGCAGATCAACGAAAATATCAAATGTGGATACAAGTATGATAGGGCGTTTATCTTTTCTTGCAACTTCTACAAGTTTCTTGACATCTGTTACCCCGACTCTTGTCAGAGTGAGGGGGATTTCGGGTCGAGTTGCCTGGATATCTGGAAGGTGTAAGACAGGAAGTTCCATTTTGTTCTCCAAACTATGGCGCTCTTGGCTTTATTTCTTTCGATCCGCAGTTAGGGCATTCTGTTGCGCCTTTTTTAATGAACGTCTTCTTGCATGACCTGCACCAGAACATCCCGCATGCTTTTCCCAGTTCTGCCAGCTCTTCAGGCTTTACTTCGAACGGCGTGTATGTACTGCACATGCTTATTACCTCCTTGTATCATGATTATAGATGTTGTTAGCTACGTTCATATTAAAGCTTTTGCTGCTAATTTCATCACAAGTATGAATCCCGATATCCTCAAAAAAAAGGTACTAAGTGTTTGTAAGAGTCTTGGCATTCCTCTTGTTGGCTTCGCTCCAGTAGAGAGATGGGAAAACCCACCTGCTGAGCGTATCCCTGAAGAATTCTGGCCACGATCCATATACCCTGAGGCAAAGACAGTAATAGTGATAGGTCTTCCTGTTCCTCTGCCCATAGTTGAGACAGCGCCTTCTATTTATTATCATGAACTTTATAAAACTGTGAATTCGCTGCTTGACTCAAAAGCATACGAAATAGCCAATTTTTTGATCGGGAAAGGCTTTGGCGCTGTTTATCTGCCAAGAGATGCATACGGCGACATAACAATATTGATCGAAAAACCCTTTGCTTTTTTTTCGCACAAGCATGCTGCATACCTTGCAGGTATGGGTTCTTTCGGGCATAACAATGTTATCCTGACGCCTGAATATGGGCCGAGGGTAAGGTTCACATCCATCTTCACTACTGCCAGGATAACGCCCGATCCGTTCAAAAGCAAAGATTTATGCATACACTGCCTTCTATGTGCTAAGAACTGTCCTGTGGGAGCTATACCTCTGAAAGGAGACTTCCCTCCTCCTATAGATAAAAAACTTTGTGCTATAAGAAGCGCAAAACTGCGGGATGAGTACAGGTCTCCGTGCGGTATCTGCATCAAGGTCTGCCCTGTGGGAAAGGACAGGGAATTATTCGGGCGAAAGGATATGTCTATTTACACTGAAAATAAAAAGTTTGATAAGTATCACAGAGCATGGGAGCATGTGAGAAAATATGGGAGCAAGGGATGAGCTGAGATGCATGTAAGCAGAAAAGTAATATCCAGAACTATACTATTGGGCTTATTCGTTCTTACTCTCGCCAATTCAGCCGCTGGTGTTGAAATAGTGGATTTTTTCTCAGATTTCACAAGCAGCGATGTTACTGTCAATTCCACTCATGACTTTGAGGGAAAGGCGGTTTTTGAACTTTTTTATAGTGGAAGTGTTGTAGAATCACATGAAGTGCAGCTTAAAATAAAAGCAGGAGAATCGGTATCAAAGGTAATAATATGGCAGAACCAACCCCAGGGCGATTACTACACTGCAAAGGTCAGTTTATACAATGATTCCAGACTTCTATCCAGCCGCTCGTATCAGGTATCATACGGAACTGTCTCATTGCCATCTTTTCATGTGGCTGATTTCTCACCCACTAATAGCGACGTGCAGCTGCTGCTCCGTCCTTTTAATCCAAGCGGCGTGGATATAAAAATAGAATTGATCGATAGCACTGACATTGTGTACACAAAGACAGAAGAAGACATACCTCTTATCCAGAATACAGAGGTAACGCCAGCGTGGCCTTTTCTGCTCACCAATAATAAAAATTATACAGTGCGCGCAAAAATATTCACGCACAGGCTTTACGCCCCACCTTTAATCAACACTTATATAGCGTATTTCACAGCACACTATGATGTTGAGATCCTGCGCGATGATGTAACTGTTGACGAATACGGTGCAAGCGTAACGCTTCGCGGAAAATCTCAGGTACCTTTTGACGGCTTCATAGTCGTAACAGCAAGGAACAGAGCCACGAACGAGACTCTGAACTTCAGTCAGCAGGTAGAAGAAATCCTTGTTTCGGGGAAGGAGGATACGGCAGGCATAGTATGGAAAGGACTTGCGCCTGGAACGTATGATGTCGAGATACGGGCAGTAGCACAGGATAATATCACGGTCGATCGATATGAAACTGTTCTGCGTATGCCGGAATATGCCAATACTACAAAATCCGTTCCTGCTAAAAGCACGCCTGGCTTTGCAGCACTTCTTTTTATAGTAATGTTGTTAGTGGCAAGGTGGGTAAATGCTTGACCTCATTCTCAAGAACATCACCCAGAGGAAGCTCAGGACAGGGCTTACAATATTCGGTATAGCGCTTGGCATTTTTGCAGTTATTGTGATGGGCGCGATGTCTGAAAATTTTAGCCTGACCTTTGATAAGTCGATAAGTTTGACCGCTGATAAAATCCGTGTGCTGCCAGAAGCCGGGTTCTTTGGAGGAGGTCTTAACGAATCCAAGGTCAGGGAAGTTAAAAGGGTGCCCGGGGTTTCTGATGCTTACGGGCTGTTGCAGGCATCTCTTGACCCTGAAAACCTGGGATTTTTCGGAGGAGATGTGGTTATTGGCATCCCTCCTGAGAAAGAAGAGGCTGCTATGAAGGATACAAAACTCACGCAGGGAAGATTCTTGGTTGCCGGGGATAGCTATAAAGCTGTCGTCGGCAGCAGTGTCGCACGCGAGTTCGCTCTCAATGCAGGGGATGAGCTTGAGATAAAAAGCAAACGAGTGCAGCGAGGCACGTCTATAACACATACCAGAAATTTTACTATCGTAGGAGTACTGGAATACACAGGCTCTTTTTTTGATAACAGCGTACAGGTACCGCTTGACCGTGCTCAGAAATTCTACAACCAGGAACAAAGTGTATCATTCATCTTAGCTGTTCCAGACCCGAACACAGACCCTGAAGACCTTGCAAAAAGGATCGAATTGAGCGTTGAAAAAGTTAAAACGTTCTCACCCGAGCAGCTCAGGAAACAGATAGAGCAGTCCCTTGTCATTTTCAGTCTGATTACAATAAGCGCAGCAGTGCTTGCAGCGATCATCGGGGGCTTGAGCGTCATGAATACGATGTTGATGTCGGTCTCTGAAAGGACGCGCGAATTCGGACTTATGAAGGCGTTAGGCGCAGAGACAAAGGACATTCTTTATATGACAATGGGAGAGGCTGCACTTATGGGGATATTTGGAGGCATAGCTGGAATTATCAGCGGCTGGGCTTTTGTTTATCGTTTGAATGACTACCTTGCATCCAGAGGCGCTGTTCTTTTTGCAATCACTCCAAGGCTTCTTGTGATTGCAATTGTTTTTGCCACTCTTCTTGGGATATTATCAGGCACTTACCCTGCTTACAGAGCCGCAAAAATGAGCCCGATGGAGGCTTTGCGATATGAGTGAGCCGATTCTTAGCGTCAGGGCTCTTTCTAAAACCTTTATGCAGGGCAAAATACCTGTACAGGCTCTGAACGATGTCAGTTTTGATGTAAAAAAAGGTGAATTCTTAAGTATAGTCGGACCTTCTGGCAGCGGAAAGTCCACGCTCCTCTCGATGATAGGGCTTCTTGACAAACCCACAGCTGGGAGCGTATTTATCGATAATATTGAAACCACAAGGGCAAAAGAAAGCGACAAACCAAGGATACGCCGTGAAAAAATAGGTTTTGTATTCCAGCACTTCAACCTGATACCCACGCTCACAGCTACGGAGAATGTGGACATCGCGATGCGCTTTGCAAGAGTCCCAAAAAATAAACGAAAAGAACGGGTAGTAGAATTGCTTACACAGATGGGGCTTGCTGGACGGATAAAACATAAACCTTCTGAATTATCTGGGGGAGAGCAGCAGCGTGTGGCTATAGCAAGGGCGCTGGCAAATCATCCTGCGATAATCCTTGCAGATGAACCCACAGGGGAAGTCGATACAAAAACACGGGATATGATTGTAGGCATCCTGAAGGAACTCTCTCTTAAAGGTCAGACCATCCTTGTAGTGACGCATGACCTTGAAGTTTCAAAGCGAACAGAACGGGTAATAACTATGCGTGATGGGAAGATCGCAAGCGATGCCAGTGTAAGACCGTGAATATAGGCGGACGGACACTTGCTCTAACACAGCTCATACATCCTTACTGACATAACCTCCTTCAACACTTGCTGTGCATTCAAAGCCTGTGCATCCATGCTTTTCATTATCACAGGATAGCTATACCCTTCAAGGATCATTTTTACTACTTTTCCATCGCCGCCTGCAATAACATATTGAATATCTTTATGCTTCTCTACAATCAGACGAAGAGCACCTCTTACCTTATCTGCATGGTGCCTGACATCTTCCTCAACAAGGCTCTGGAAGCGTTTCTGGCTCCAGCCCCCTTTTGAGTGCTTTCCCATCACGCTGCTCCGTATAATATCATGTTCAATAAAAGCATCAGCTTCAACTATTCCGATAAATGTCTCACCCGCATGTGCATTGATGACAAGTGTCTTATCACTGTTGAGGCTGTTTTTTAATGGTTCGATATTAAAACGCCGCTCAAGTGCATATTCAGAGTGCAATATCGGAAAAACGGGGATCATTACCAGTTTGATGATCCTGCCTGTATCATAAAAAATCACCTTGCCTGTGGAAGAGTCTATTTTTTCGATCAGGTAGAGTGCAGAACTATCGATTCCTGCATCATGTTTAAGGGTCTCATCCTCTGCAAGATAGATGGTCATAAGTGTGGAAGTTTTTGACTGCATTGAGCCGAGCAGAAAAAGGATTTCATCAAGTCTGCGCCTTGATAAATTTTCAGAAAAACGCAAATTTAATTCCGAGGAGGTCTCTTTTTTAAGCTTTGTTATCTCATTCTCAAGAGAGGAGAGCTTTTGTCTTGCTTCGTTCAACTCCTGCTCTACTTCCTGTTTGGATGATACCACCTTTTTTGCTTTTTCTTCCCTTTTTTCAAGCTGGAGCAGAAGTTTCCTGTTCTCTTCTTCAAGCTCTGTTATTTTTGCTTTCAGAGCATTGATCTCCTCTTTCTTAAATATATCAAACGTCATTCGGTTTTAACACGTTTGACCAGTACAGGTCTCTCCTTGACAAGGACACGGTGACCGCAGTAAGGACAACGGACGCCGCTGTACTGATAATCAATTTCAACTGCACGCTTGCAGCGGGTGCATTTGTAAACCATATTTTACCTTATTTCTCTGGAGCTGCGCTTTCAGCTGCGATTTTCTCACCATGAACCGCTCTCAGGACGGTCAGATGCGCTGAGGTTTGCGGAACATATGAACCGCCGGCAAATGCTGTTCCGCACTTGGTACAGCTCCATATACCTGTAGAAGTTCTTTTTACTTTTTTAGCGCCACATTTAGAACATGCATACTCTGCATGCATTTTCTCTTCGATATCAGCCACGAGTTTTCTATTCTTGGTACCATATCTGACACCGAATCTGCCAGCAGACCTTGATTTTCTTCCTTTTGTTTTTGTTTCTGCCATGATTATATCACCAGGAATTTCTCTCTTATTTCTTTAGCCTTCTCAATTGCTATATCCACTATATAATTTATTTGTTCAGTGGTGAGAGGCTGCACGCCGCTCTTTTGCATGGCTGACACATCACCTTCCTGATTGGATATTACCGTCAGCTTTGTGCCTGCAATGCTTTCTTCATCAAGCGACGGGTCAAGCATTATTGATCCGCCTATCTCGACTGCTGTCACAGCCACAGGTACATCCCGCATCGGGACAACAGTATCCTCGCCAAGGTCAAAGCGTTTGTTGGGCAATTTCGCTGTCAGAAGTGCGGCAATCGAACCAAGAGAAGCTGCGTCCATTATATTCCCACCGTCATCAAGAACGTGTATATCTATGAAGATCATCCATACTTTTTCACCTGGTGTGATGCATAGCTTGGAAAGGTCAATAGATTCGGATTCACGCACCCCTCTATCCACTACCCGCGCAAGCTCAATTGCGTCCTCACGCGGAGGTCCTGCTTCAAATACAGGTGATGCTAACGGAATAAGCTCAAGGTTCGTGATGATTACTCCCTGGTCAGGCGTGTCAGGGAACGGCGCACCTGGCTGTATTTTTATTCCGACCACAAGTTGAGTGTCGCCCAGTTTTACGCGCGCAGACCCTTCTGCTTTATCAATCACATTTGTATCTACTGTTATTTCCCTGTACTGGTCAAATGCCCGCTCATCTTCACGCTCTCCTTTGATCATGAGATTGTAGATATAATCTTTACGAAGTTCAGCCATTACTTCGTTACTCATTTGTTTCACCCTCTACTTGCTGGGAGTATTTTTCAATCAGGGCTGCTTTCTGCATCTCGTGGATCGCTATGCACCCTTTCTTTGCCATCTCAAGCGCTTCTTTGAATTCATCCCTTGTAAGATGACCGTCCATCTGTAAGAGGGTGATGTTGCCTTCTGGCGTCATTGCAATCGGCATATCAGACTGACCATAGTTATCTTCGTCCTTGAACAGGTCAAGAACCAATGTGCCATCAATCTTTCCAACAGCACAGGCTGAAACAAGGCTTTTCATAGGTATGCCTGCATCAGCAAGAGCTATAGAAGCAGCATTGATACCTGCTGTCCTTGTACCAGCATCTGCCTGAAGTACCTCAACAAAAATATCAATGGCTGAGCGTGGGAAATATTCCTGGAATATAACAGGTTCAAGCGCTTCTCTGCTCACCTTTGATACCTCAATACTTCTCCTGTCAGGTCCAGGACGCTTTCGCTCTTCAACAGAAAAAGATGCCATATTGTATCTATACCTCACAACTGCACTGGTTGATTTTTGCATGTGACGCGGGTGTACTTCCCTTGGTCCGTAATCAGCCGCAATTACTTTATTGCCACCCATCTCAAAATAACATGATCCATCTGCTCTATTTAAAATACCCACTTTGATTTTGATTTGCCTTAATTCATCAGGTTTTCTGCCATCAAGGCGAATTCCGTTTTCAATTAACTTTTCTGGTTTACTCATAAATTTCCTCACTATAAAACAATCATTTCTCATCCCCGAGGAGTTCATCCAGAATTCCTCCAGGTTTTTTATCTTTGATTTCTTCTTTTATATCAGACTCTTTTTCTTTGGGTTTCTCACCCTTTTCTTCTTTTAAAAATTTTGTGATCCGGTCTGTAAGACCTGAAATATGGGTTTCTCTTTCGATTTTGAGCATGGCTCTGACTGCCAGATCCATCTCCCTATCCTTGCCTGTGATCCATATCCTGCCGTTCTGACCTACCATTATGCTGCAGCCTGTCTCGTTTTTCAGCATCGCTATCATTGAACCGCTACGACCTATCAATCTTGGTACTTTGGATGGGGTGATCTCAACGATGCGACCTTCTTTTATCGGTTTTAGCCTCTGGTCGTTCAATGTCAATTCGACCTTCATGCTTGCATCAACATCCTTTACAAGAGCCATTATCGAATCTCCCACATTGAGGTACCTTGGCATATCCGCACTTTCTATCCGCCTTGGGAATTCGGATATATGCAGCAGACCCTCATACGGCGATCGGATATCTACAATCCAGTTCGAAAAAGTCACCTCGGTTATCGTACCGATTATCAGGTCGCCTGATCTTGGTATATATTTACCCGACAGCGGCACGACTCTGATCTGGTTTTTCAACGAAGCTATCCCGAAGACTGATGAGAATACTTTGCCATTTTCGACATATGTGCCTTCATCTGCGAGTTTTACATCATCAGATAGAAAATCACCCGGAATTACCAATTTTTTGTCCATGTTCATCACTTTAATAACTTTGTCTCTGCTGAACCCTTGGTGAGCTGGTTTAAGAGCTTGTACAGCTCATCCTGCATACCGGCAGGTATAGAAATAACGCCTATCCATGAACCGTCGTTCTGCCATTCCTGTTTTATAAGGCTGCCGAATTTCGCTATGTTGCCGTATGCTTTTACAGCATATTCAGGTGAGATTTTTACAGCGATCTTTACTTCCTCAAAACGTATCGGGATAATGGGTCTTATTGCCTTCATCGTAATGGTGACGAGTTCATCCACACTTTTCATCGGGTCGATATGAACGCCAGCCTCGTTCATTGCAGCCTCTATCCGCGCAGGAGGATGCGGGGCTTTTGTCTGGGGATTTATTGCGTTCTGGGAAATGACAGTAATCACCCGCCTCTTCTTCTCCTCAAGCATCTTTTTTCTTTGCTCAGTGGTGAGCTGGAGTTCACCTTCGCGAATGATCTTTTCAGCAACCTTAACCGCATCTGTAGTCCCGAACGCATTGAGGACATCCTGTTCAGCAGGTCTGTCGCCATTCCTCGCGTCAGAGAACACATCCTCCACTGCCAGAATATTCTCGATTTTTATCGGGTCTCCACGTTTAAAAGCTAATGCTCCATCAGGGTCAACAAAAACCTCAAATGTCTTGCCATGGGTCTTGAGTCGTGCTATTATCGACTCATCGAGGGCAACCATGTCAGCTCACTCTTCTTTTTTCTTTTTCTTCCCTTTTTCCTCAGAAGTGTGCATCTTTATAACCTGGCTCACATACTTCTCTACTTCTGAAGGATGAAGTTTCCTGAATTTCTTTGTCGAAAGCTCGATAACCCCGACTTCAATAGTTGAAGCATTGAATATTTCTTCTGCTGTGCTGTGAAGAGCATCAAGTCCAAGAATAATAGCATCTTCCAATTTTATATCGTCTGTGTATTTCTTCTCGAAAACTTCCATGGTCTCTGTTCTTCCAGAACCTATCCCTGTAGCTTTATATTCAAGGAGAGCGCCGCTTGGATCGGTCTCAAAAAGACGTGCTTTGCTATCATCCACACCTGCAATAAGAAGCGCTGTCCCAAACGGTCTTACGCCGCCGTATTGCGTATATGTCTGTTTGAAATCACATATTTTTTTTGATAGGACCTCTACGCCTATCGGTTCATCGTATGTGACTTTGTTTATCTGCGCCTCCACGCGTGCACGGTCTATGAGCGCCCTTGCATCAGCTACCAGACCTGATGTAGCTGCCCCTATGTGGTCGTCGATCTGGAATATCTTTTCTATGGATGCGGCTTCGAGCAGTTTACTTGTAACCCGCTTGTCCACTAGTAGAGCCACTCCATCTACAGCTTTAATTCCTACAGCCGTCGTTCCCCTTTTTACAGCTTCCCGTGCATATTCTACCTGAAACAATCTTCCATCAGGGCTGAATACTGTTATTGCCCTGTCATATCCCATTTGTGGTGCCATTTGCATTCTATCATCTCCTAAAAACGTGATTTTTATACATTTTCTTGGTTATTCCTGCATTAAGAGGATTTCTGGGAATATATCAATTTCGTTTTATGAGACTCTCTTGCATAAACTTTTCTATTGCTCCTTTTATTGTACCTGATATTCCCAGCACTAGAACTGAGACACGGATTCCCCGTATTTTGTATATACAGGCAAGTGCTGCCCTTGTTTCCTGTGTTTTTTCTTTTGCACAGCGGATAAGTCCGTATCTTCCATCAAAAGATAAAAGCCTGAAATCTATCTCGCTGCATCCTGTGTCGCCGAACAAAGAATGCATCGAATCTGAAATTCCCTCTAATAGCTCCTGCCTGCTTATTGTTCGTTCTGAAGAAACTTCAAACGCAGTATATCGCTTCTTATCTCGCAGGGTTGGGATGGTCTTCATAAGATTTCAATACCCTCCTGTATATAACCCGCACGTTTTCTTTTTAGGATCCAGGCAGGTGTGGCGCTCATAGCTTCTACAGCCTCTTTCGCAGTCATGCCAAAAAGGCTTGCAAGCGCAGCCATTTCCCTGGGAGAGCGCAGGTCGAAGTTAGAATAGGAATCGCTTGTGAGTATCATCTGCAAACCGTATTTTCTGGCATGTTTCAGGTTTGACCTCATTATTGTCAGTTCTCTTACTCGCGCCTCTCCGCGTGTCCTGATTATCGAGCCTATATTAAAACCAAGAGCCACAGAATTGTCACATGCAGCTTTTGCCAGTACATTATTGAATTTTGGAGGTCGAAGGAGTATATCTATACCTTCAGTTTCCACAGCAGCACGATTGAATTCTTCATCGCTTCCTGTAGCTATCAATATCCTTTCGCCCCGGTTTTTTTTTATTTCATCCCTGAGCTTTGATGGTTTACATAAGACATCAACACCTGAATAAATAAAAAAATCCTCAGGTTTATTAACTGCATCTATATTTATTGTTGGGTCGATGACCGCGATTCCGCGGTAGCCGTGTCTTTTTGCTTCAAATGCAAGTCTTGCAATCGAGTTCGGGTCGCAAGGAATGGAATGGACATTAAAATCATAAAATTCAGCATCGAACAGTGACATTGGCTGGCTTAATCATTCTATCATGTAATATAGTTTTTTCAAAATTATCTATTATTGAGCAATTACGAAAAATTTATTCCGTAGTAAGTACTATTTCTGTATGGGTGAGTCGTGAGCAAATACTATGTGATTTTAATCCTGATTCTCTTGTCGGCTGGTCATGCGGCGGCTTTCAATACGCAGGATATAGAATGGGGAACAGAAGTGACAGGTACGCTTTATGAAAAAGGCACACTGACCAATGGACAGTATATGGTCAAAGCAGTGCAGTTCTCTTCTGGCGTCCCCGGGGTAAAAGATGTTAAAGGGAATATAGTGCCTGAAACCAATGTCGATCCAATGGTCATACTTGAGGTTTATAAAAATGGCAGCCTCCTCAAACAGGTTATCATGACAATGAAAAGTGACACATATATTGATACAGACTACGAAGTCAAGGTCACAGTTACAGGTTTTTTGGCAAGGGACGCCAAGGAGTGGGTGCTTGAATTCTATAAACCATGGGCTTCTGTGTCAATCCAAATAAGGGCTGTCCCAGAACTTGAGGTTACTGTCACAACTGGCAAAACTACGTATATTTCATACAGCGATACATTCATCGTTGCTCTGGTCGCATTTAAAAATAATGATGCACGTATGTATAACGTCGACATTAACCTCAACACCGGAGGGTTGAGGCTAATAGGCGGTCAGCTTCATCAGACGTATTATAAAATTGAAAAAGATTCGAACACGACTTTTGATGTCGAATTGATTGTTCCTGAGACATTTGATTCAAAAACATATACTTTAAGTGCAGATGTGAAGGGCTATGACGTCAAAGACATTGAGTACAGGGCAACAGTATCTACACTCATAGTGGTTTCACCGAGAAAGGACTTAATTCTAAGTAAAGCTTTAAAAGACCGTATATATCTTCAAGATACAGAGATCGTGAGGATCACAGCAGCGAACGGCGGTGTGGTTGATATCGCTGACATTCATATCACAGATAACCTGAGTGAAAAATTTGAGTTAATATCTGACACACCGCTGCAATGGGATATCCCGCTGCTCAAACCAGGACAGGAATGGAGCACTGAGTATAAAATCAGACCTCTTGAAGCAAATGCTGCTGGTTTCGTAGTTCCTGCCGCATCTGCGCGGTTCATGGCTCATAATGAACCTTCAAGTGTATCTTCTAATACAACAACAGTTGTTGTAAATGGGCCAAAAATAATCCTGACAAAAATAGTGAATAAATCCACTGTGAACCTGAGCGAAGATGTAACAGTTACCGTGAACATTAACAATGCCGGGAATATAGCCACGCGGGCAGAAATCAGAGATTCATTACCAGAAGGCATCGATCTTATAAACGGTTCAACATCTCTTCTTTCCACATATATGGAATTGAATGTCCCACAGAGCTTCAGCTATGTTATCAGGATGAACAGAGAAGGTACGATTGAACTACCTGCAGCGATTGCTAATTATACAGGTATCGAATACAAAGGTACAACACGGTCAGTAAAAAGTTCGGATAAGCCTGTCATTACAGTCATTAACCAGAGCAAAAATGCTTCAAACGCTTCATTAAATGCTTCAGAGACATCGGTCGGAGGACCTGGAGAATCAAAACCCGGAGAAGCTAAGAACACACAGCCACAGATAAGTACTTCTCGACCCACTTCCACTCCGATAATACCAGGTTTTGATATCGCGCCTGTCATCAGTGTATTGATACTTGTAGCGGTTTACAGCCGTAAATGCAAATTGTTATGATTACTTCGGACGCTCTACCCTCTGGAACTTCCATTTCCTGCTCATATCCATCGTGGCATCGATCCCAACCTTTGTCCCGATGCCATTATCTGAACGTGGATCAAGCGTGCTGCCTCTCACATTCGAGTAAACATAGATGTCCTCGTCACCTTTTACCCTTGTTGCGATTGCAAACTCAATATCATTTGGGTCAAAGATATTTATATCTTCATCTACGATAACCACGTGTTTTAAGCTTTTGTGCACAGAAAATGCTGCCTCAATGGCTTTTTTTGCTTCGTCATCATCGTTTTTATGTATCTGGACAACAGCATGGAAATAGCAGCATCCTCCGGCTGTGAGAACCACATTCTTCACATCAGCTATTTTTTTTACTTCATTGAATATCAGTGGCTCGTAAGGGATGCCCATGAGAATATGATGTTCACCGCCTGCTGGCATAAGGGCATGGTATATCGGGTCATGCCTGTGCATAATGTTCGTCAGGTGAATGACAGGCTGTTTCCTGACAAGATCGTATGTACCGCTTATATCCACAAAAGGTCCTTCGTCCACAACCTCAGATGGATGGATATATCCTTCAAGCACGAACTCAGCATGCGGGACTTTAACTCCGTTCTTGCACTCAAATAACTCGATTGGTGCGCCGCTGAGCGCAGATGCGTAATTGAACTCCTTCCCCTCAGGCACACGGGTTGAGACAGCAAACAGCGTCACAGGGTCTATGCCGATCACTATTGCGACTGGCAGCGCCTCCCTATGTTCTGCAGCTTTTTTGTGAAGAGCATATGTATGCCTGAACTCGACAAGCCGCGCCGCAAGCATGTCCTTTCCTATCACGCGAAGCCTGTGAATTGAGGCGTTCATCACACCTTCGTATTCAGATACCACCACGCCTGCTGTGATATATGGAGCGCCGTCCCCTTCAAAATGTGTAAGGATGGGAAGTTTCGCAAGGTCGGGTTTTTCTATGATTTCTTTACTGGGCGAATCTCTGACAAGCGTTATCTCGCCGTCAGGCTGACATGAAGAAAGATACTGGATTATTTTATCAGGTGCAACTCCAAGGGCTTCTGCAAGCAACCCTCTTGAGCCGAGGATGTTCATAACGACTTTTCTGCCGTTCACATCAGTGAACAGCACGGCTTCTTTTCCAGCTATTGCTGAGACCTCGTACACAGGCGATAGGGTTTTTTTGACCTCTTTCAGTTTTCCTTCGGTTTTGAGCCGCTCTAAAAATCCCCGAAAGCTCATTCGTTCCACCGCCTGTACAGGTTGTGCTCAATTGTTAAAAGGTCAAGGGCGCGTCCTGCCATGAAATTGATGATATCATCAAGAGAAGTCGGTCTTGGATAAAATGCTGGACATGCAGGAAGGATGGATGCGCCTGCTCTTGCGGCTCTTTCCATGTTCTCTATATGGACTAGATTAAGAGGTGTTTCACGAAGCATTAAAACAAGAGGGCGTTTTTCCTTAAGGCAGACATCAGCAGCTCTTGAGATCAATGTGTCAGACATCCCGACAGCGATTGAAGCAAGCGTCTTCATACTGCACGGCGCAACAACCATGCCTTTTGATCTGTGCGAGCCGCTTGCTATCGGGGCTGTGAAATCATCATCGTTGTATATATGGTCTCCCAGTTGCTCTACATCGCTGATCGAGAGTGTGGTCTCGATTTGGATAAGCTTTTTTGCAGATTCTGAGATGATTAAATGCGTTTCAAAGTCCTTCATGCTATTTAAGGTCTCAAGCAGCCTTATCCCATACTGCACGCCTGAAGCGCCGCTGATGCCTATGATAATCTCGCTCTTCACATCATACATCTGGTCTACCTGTTTGAATAGTTTTTGTTAGGAGATTGAATAGGATTAAATATATGCCATTCAATTACTGCACATGTATCAGGTTTTATATGATGTCGCCCTGCGCCTCGGTCTTGGCATCATCCTAGCTGTTTTGCTTTTGATCCTGATTACGATACTTGAAACGGCATTTTATAAATATAGTAAACAAATACATATAGTCGTGATAATCTTTCTTATAGCGCTGATAATATACGCTCTTGGGGATATCGCCATTGACGTGTTACATATTTAGCTTTTTTTTCCGCAATCTTCCGAATAATCTTTTTATGCGGCTTTTGCTTGCGTTTTTAAGCTTGATCCGCAGGTAACCCCGTTTTGAATTGATCATCAGCTTAAATACAGCATCTTCAGGACAGGATTCAAGAAAATTCTTAATCTCCCCTTCCGCAGTATCTTTATTGATCTGTGTATACTCTATGCTCATGCCTCATCTTATATCATTGGAATAAATATATATCCTTCCATTTCATACAGTAAGAAATCAAATCGTTATGGTACTTGATAAACTTGGAGACTCCCTTCAGGGAGCACTTAAAAAGCTCGTCGGAGCAGGCAGAATAGATGAAAAGATAGTTGACGAAGCGGTCAGGGATATCCAGCGCGCTCTTTTGCAGGCTGATGTAAATGTCAGGCTTGTGATGACGTTGTCCCAGAAAATAAAGCAGCGTTCGCTCAAAGAAGACCCGCCGAGCGGAATGAACCCGAGAGAGCATGTCATACGCATCGTGTATCAGGAATTGATCAACATCATCGGTAAAAATGCTGACGTGAAGCTTGCGCCTCAGACCATAATGATGGTGGGTTTGCAGGGGAGCGGCAAAACGACCACGACTGCGAAACTGGCGCGCTATTTCCAGAAAAAAGGCCTGAAAACAGCTGTGGTGTGCGCTGATACGTTCAGGGCAGGCGCTTATGACCAGTTGAAAACATTGTGCGACCGCATGGGCATCTTTTTCTACGGTGAAAAGGATGTAAAAGATGCGGTTGTTATCACGCAGCGCGGGCTTCGCGCGGTTGAAAAATACGATGTAAGGATAATCGATACAGCAGGAAGGCATGCACTTGAGAAAGATCTGATAAAAGAAATGGAAGATATACATGCAGTTGCTAAACCAGACCATAAACTTCTGGTCATCGATGCTGCGATGGGACAGCTGGCGAGCGAACAGGCGTCAGCTTTCAACAAATCAATAGGTATAACAGGCGTGGTCATAACAAAACTCGACGGCACGGCTAAGGGCGGCGGCGCGCTTTCAGCAGTATCTGAGACCGACTCAGCGATTGCGTTTATTGGTACTGGTGAGACCTCAGAAGACCTTGAAAAGTTCGAGGCTGACAGGTTCATCTCGCGGCTTCTTGGTATGGGCGACATCAAATCCCTTATCGAGAAAGCCGAGGAGACCATTAAAAGCGATGACCTCGATGTGGAAGGAATGCTCAGCGGGAAATTCACGCTCAAGGATATGTATAAACAGATGGAAGCCGTGAACAAGATGGGACCTCTTAAACAGGTCATGCAGATGCTTCCCATCGGAAAGTTCGGAATGAACCTTTCTGATGACATGTACAAAGTGACCCAGGAAAAAATGAAAAAATACAAATACATGATGGACTCGATGACAGATAAAGAACTTGATGACCCTAAGCATATTAACAGTTCAAGAATTCTACGAATAGCACGCGGTTCAGGGACAAAATACGAAGAAGTACGCGAGCTTCTGAAATATCACAAAATGATGCAAAAAGCCTTAAAAGGCATGATGGGCAACAAATTCAATTTACAAAGAATGATGAAAAAATTGGGGATGTAATTAAAAATGGCAACAGTTGAACTTTATTACTCAGATACCTGCAGTAACTGCCACCAGCTCAGAGCCCTCTTAATGGAAGTCCTTCCAAAAAGCATGAAATTCAAAGAAATAAACATCTCTTATCCTGAAGGGCAGCAGAGAGCCAGTGAACTCAATATTATGTCCGTTCCCACAGTTGCTATCGATGGAGAGGTAATAATTGTGGGAAGGACTTCAAAAGAAGAGCTCTTAAAAGAGATAAAACAAAGAACTGCGAATGCATGATTTCGCTGCACTTTTATCATTCCAATCAGTGCGACCCCAAGAAATGCACAGGAAAAAAGCTTTCAAAATTCGGGCTCGCAGTACTGCATGAAACTCCAAGGACGCTCCCCAGAGAAGCGCTCTTCCTTGACCCTTTTGCAGAGCAGGCGATTTCACCCGCTGATGATGCAGGCTGCGGCATTGTCGTGCTTGACTGTTCATGGGAGGAAGTTGAGCGTATGTTCCCGCTCCTGCAAAGACAGAGGCTAAAGCACCGCGCGCTCCCTTTTCTGCTGGCTTCTAACCCTGTGAACTTTGGCAAGCCTTTCAAGCTGAGCACGGTTGAAGCTTTTGCAGCAGCGCTGTACATCCTTGGGGAGAAAGAACATGCGTCGCTCATTCTGAACAAGTTCAAATGGGGGAAGACGTTCTTAGAACTTAACCGCGAACCCCTTGAGAGATACTCACAGGCAAAGGACAGCACAGAGGTTGTGGGGATACAGGGAGATTATGTATAATAAACATTATCTTTATGTACACGATTGATAGTGACATAAACTCAGGCAGGACTCATAAAAGCAAAAATGAATGAAGAAAAAGTACTTATATACATTAAAGAACGTCTTGAAGCAGGGCGGATGTCCGAAGCCGTAGAAACCTCAAGAGCGGTCGGAATATCGCTCTCAAAAGAAGAACTCAAAGGTTACGTTTATAAATATCTTGAGAAAGGATGGATGTCCAAGGCAGTGGACGGCTCTAAAGCCGCCGGCATAGAGCTTACAAAAGAAGTTCTTACTGGTTTTTTTAATAAATATCTTGAAGAAGGGCGTATCTATTCTGCCATCGAAGCTTCTAAAATCACTGGAATACCGCTTCCAAAAGAGAAGCTCATCATGATTGGCAGGGAATGCCTGCTGAAAGGAAAACTCAACCCAGGCATTGAAGCCTATACTCTCATTAAAGAGAAACCGCCTGCTGAGGAACTCACCATCTGCGGCAACAGGTGTTTTAATGAAGGACAGCTTTATTCTGGTTTAGAAGCCTACAAGATAGCAAATAAGGCTCCGCCTGAAGAAGAGCTCGTTATCTGCGGCAACAGGTGTTTTAATGAAGGACATGCAACTGCTGGCTTAGAGGCGTACAAAATAGCTAACAGGACCCCGACTAAAGAGATGCTTCGTGCATGCGGTGAAAAGTGTCTTATTGAAAAAAGCCACGATGAAGCACGAAAAGCTTTTGTGGCAGCACAGAAAATAGAGAAGAGCATAGAGGCAAAACCAATTGAACTTGAGGAAATCTCTTTCCAGGAGCTCTGTGACTCAAAGGAGATCGATGAATCGTGGAAAGTTTTTGGAGCTATAACATGCCTTGACTGTGAAAACGATGCAATGTTCAAAGAGAGATACTTTATCTTATCAAAATGCCCTGAAACCCAGGAAGAAGAAAAGCAGCTTGATAAGTTCATGGAAAAGCGATACGGAATAGAGCACTACACAGTAAGGGTATTCAGAGATAACAGGGGACTCATCAACTCAGCAGTATGCGGGGAATGCGGATCTCAGAATGTTTTTTTTGATTCCTGAGTTTTTCATGACAATGTATTTAAAGCTTTAAATACCCTTTATAAATGTGATGAGTATGTCAACATCTACAGAACAAACTAAAACTATAAAAATAGAGAATGTCGTCGCTTCCACAGGTATTGGAACAAAACTTGATCTTAATGAAGTCATCAGAATCCTTGAAGGGGCGGATTACAATAAAGAAAGATTCCCAGGTGTTGTGTATAGAACGACTTCTCCAAAAACTGCTGCGCTTATTTTCGGAAGCGGTAAGATCGTCTGTACAGGAGCGAAGAGCATCGAGGATGTAAGCAGCGGACTTACCAAGGTCTTTGAAAAACTAAAAGCTACTGGTATTGATATCCCCGAAAAACCTGAAATAACCATTCAGAATATTGTGGCTTCTGCCGACCTTGGAACAGTGCTGAACCTGAATGCTATCGCGATAGGTCTTGGGCTTGAAAACATCGAATACGAGCCTGAACAGTTCCCTGGTCTTGTATATCGTCTGTCGAACCCAAAAGTTGTTATGTTGCTATTCGGGTCAGGAAAACTTGTTGTGACAGGTGGAAAAAGACCAGAAGATGCTGAGGCTGCTGTTGAAAAAATTGTAGAGGAACTCGATGGGCTGGGGCTGTTATAACCCAGCCAGGATGTTATAGCCCAGTTATAATCTCAAATTATAAAACCATTTCCTGGGGAAAGTGGGGGAAAGAGTTTGAATAGTGAAGGCAAGCATTCATGCTGGTATACAAGGTTACAGGGAATACTTTATTTATTAGCGTTTTTGACATGGGGTCTTGGAGATGCTATTACCAGTTTACGGATGATTGAGCAATGCGGCGTTATGTGCGAGGGCAACCCTATTGTGCAGTATATATATCTCAATTACGGCGCTTCATATTTTGTAGAAATAAAGGTATGGATTACCATAGCAATTTTATTTGTCCCTTTTTTAATACAGTTAAGGTCGCAGGAGCCTGTTTACTGGATGATTAATGGCTACCTCGTTTCATTTATTATTGGAGGAACATTAGCTATAATTCTCAATATCCAGGCAGCAAGGAACGAAGCACTATTTCTTTCCCCCGAACAGGTCATTTTCTTATATATAAGTCTGGTCTTAATATTAACGACTGTTGGAGAAGAGATAGATAAACGAACGCACTATAAAATAAGGAGCTATCTTGACTGCATATTACACGATATTTCAAATGTCCTGACCTTTATGAAGAAATAGCTCTTGGCAAAGAGATACTTATTAAGGCGACTAAGGCGAGCAGCCACAGCATTAATTTTCCTTTTGTTAACCACATCTTTAAGTTCATCTCTCATACCTCCATATAGTATTTTCTTTTAATGTTAATATATGTTTCTATTCACGGGTTAAAACTGAGTTCAATCGCAGGGTATATGTGTGTGCGCATACCTTCTGGGAAAAGGAATTTGTTATGGATGCTTTAGCTCTAATCACCAGAAACACAGAAGAGATTGTAACAAAAGAGGAGCTGGAAGCACTGGTCAATTCAAAAAACCATCCCTCTGTTTACGCAGGATATGAACCCAGTGGAAAAATACACATGGGTCATGTACTCACTGTGAACAAGCTCTTGGACCTCCAGCAGGCAGGTTTTAAAATAACTGTGCTTCTTGCTGATATCCATGCTTATCTCAACGAAAAAGGAACAATGGATGAAGTAAAGGAAATCGCCGAGTACAACAAGAAATGTTTTATTGCTCTTGGTCTTGATGAAAATAAAACAAGGTTCGTACTTGGCTCTTCATACCAATTAGAGCCAGAATACATGCTTGACGTGTTGAAGCTTGCCCGTATGACCACGCTTAACCGTGCACGGCGCAGTATGGACGAGGTGAGCCGCGATGCTGAGAACCCCAGGGTTTCACAGATGATATATCCCCTTATGCAGGCACTGGATATAGCCCATCTTGGTGTTGACGTGGCTGTCGGGGGTATCGACCAGAGAAAGATACACATGCTTGCCAGGGAAGGATTGCCTGAGCTTGGTTTCAGAGCACCTGTATGTATCCATACACCCCTCCTTCTCGGTCTTGACGGCAAGAAGATGTCATCAAGCAAGGGTAATTATATTTCTGTGGACGATACACCAGAGGATATCAGGAAAAAAATGAAAGCAGCCTTTTGCGTAGAAGGCGAGGTAAAGGATAACCCTGTGCTGAGCCTTTTCAAGTACCATATCATGCCGCGCTACGCCGGGATAGTTGTAAAACGACCGCAAAAATACGGCGGAGACCTGCATTATGATGATTACGAAGCACTTGAAGCTGATTTCGGAACTCGCGCCCTGCATCCTATGGATTTAAAAGCTGCTGCTGCGGATTATATCAATGAGATACTTGAGCCTGTCAGGAAATTGATGCATGCACCTGAAAGAAAAAATAAAGACATTCAATGAAAGCAAAAATCCCTGGGTTGGATCTCTGAGGGATTTTTTATTTGTAATTACTGCTGTGGCGATTTATGTCTTGGTATCTTGGATTGGCCTTGGAGTCTGGCAGCCCATGGTTACTGTGGAAAGCGAAAGCATGGTCCCGCATATCCAGGTTGGAGATATCATCCTTATTCAGGGGATCAATAGAACGCAAATAATCACGTATGATACAGGAGAGCGCACTGGCTATAAATCATTTGATAGTTATGGTGATGTGATATTATATAAGAGGTGCGGGAGCGATGGTGGCACTCCCATCATCCACCGCGCCATGTACTATATCGAGAAAGGAGACCCAATGTGGGACGGCGGACCGCCTGCTCCTTATGCAGGTTATATAACAAAAGGTGACAACAACAGAGGATTTGACCAGCAGGGGAACGTATGTTACGGACTGCCCGGGAAAACAAGCCAGAATAATCCTATAAAAAAGGAATGGGTCATTGGAGTAGCGCGCTTTTATCGTGTGCCGTTGCTCGGTTATATTTCTCTTGTTCCGAGAAAGATACTGGGACTATAAGACAAACCTTTATCTTTTATTCTGATGTTAGAAATCAGTTTATGGATATAAAAGAAAAAATAAAATCATTCAAAGAAAGTGAAAAACCTTTAGTAGGATTTTTGCGGGATATTCTCTTTGTAGTCATAGTCGTGGCGATTTTCGCTT
>JAWOKW010000366.1:0-16329 GCA_033854095.1 Candidatus Methanoperedens sp.
AGCCCCAGCAGCCCCAGCAGCCACAACAGGTAAGGCTTCACGGGTTACTGCAGGAGCTGCCTCAATACAAACAATAAATTCAAAAAAGCATGAATCAGCAGGGTCACCTGGATTTGAGACTTTTATCGCTGCACTTGCGCTCTTGCTTGCGATTAAGTTTGTAATACGAAGATAATAACCTGAAAATATTAATGTTATGGCAGCAATAGAGAAACTATTTAACCGCACAATATAATTAGAACATAGAGGTAACAAACATGGGGCTTATAGACAGGATGAGCACTGTAATAAAAGCAAAAATCAACAAGATTTTAGGAAAGTTCGAAGACCCAAGAGAAACCCTTGATTATTCTTATGAGAAGCAGATTGAACTCCTGCAGAATGTCAAGCGCGGCGTAGCAGAGGTAACGACAGCAAAGAAGCGGCTTGAGCTGCAGAAGACCAAGCTTGAACAGAATGTAACAAAGCTTGATGAACAGGCAAGGGAAGCAGTGAATGCGGGAAGGGAAGACTTAGCAAGGATCGCACTTGAGCGAAAGAGCACTTCGCAGGCTGAAATAACAAGCCTTAACCAGCAGATTGCAGAAATCGCAACTCAGCAGGAAAAACTTGTAGCTACAGAAAAGCGCCTGTCTACCAAGGTAGAGGCTTTCCGCTCAACAAAGGAAACCATCAAAGCGCAGTACAGCGCGGCTGAAGCGCAGGTCAAGATCACAGAGTCCGTGAGCGGCATCGGTGAAGAGATGAGCGATGTTGGAATGGCTGTCCAGCGCGCTCAGGACAAGACCGAGACCATGAAGGCGCGGGCTTCTGCTCTTGATGAACTTGTTGAAGCAGGCACGCTTGAGGATGTAACAGGCGGAACGCAGGACGATATCGATCGGGAACTTTCGAAGATAAAGTCCAAAGGCGAAGTGGACTCACAGCTTGAGGCGCTCAAGAAGGAGATGGGGAAATGATCGTGAGATTGATGGGCGAAGGACAGTTCGAACTTGATAAGAAGCATTTAGATGAGCTGAACAGGATCGATAACAATATCGTTAAAATCGTCGACCGAGGGGATGAAAAAACCTTCAAGACAGAATTTAAGAAGCTCGTGGATTATGCTCGCAGGAACGGTAAAAAGATTCCAGATAATGTTGTTAAACCAAGCGATGTGATTTTGCCCCCGGCAGACCTTACGTTCGAAGAGGCGAAGAAGTTATTCGTAGGTGAGGGGCTGGTGCCGGATTAGATAAATTATTTCTTTATCACATCCCGCATCATCTTTATCGAGCACAGCTCTCCGCACATGCTGCATGTATCCACGTTCTTGCTCCTGCCATGAATCGCACTGGCTTTCTCGCTGTCGATAGCAAGCCTGAACTGCTTTTTCCAGTCAAGCTCCCGCCGCGCCAGCGCCATCTCGCTGTCAAGCCTGCGCGCCCTCTCCCTGACACCTTCTTTTGTCAGGTCAGCGGCATGAGCAGCTATTCTTGTAACTATCGTACCTTCTTTTATATCTTCCACATCAGGCAGGGCAAGATGCTCAGCAGGTGTTGTCATGCACAGGAAATCAGCGCCATGCATACCAGCCACAGCGCCGCCCATAGCAGCAGTGATATGATCATACCCTGGTGCGATGTCAGTGACAAGCGGACCGAGAAGATAGAGCGGTGCATCTCCTGTAAGATGCTTCATCGCAGCCACTGAAAGCCCGATCTCATCGATAGGAACATGCCCAGGTCCTTCTACAAGTGTCTGAATACCTTTGGCACGGGCTCTTTTTACAAGCTCGCCAAGGATGATGAATTCTTCGAATTTTGCCCTGTCAGAAGCATCGTTGATGCAGCCCGGACGCATGCCGTCTCCAAGGCTGAGGGTAAGGTCATATTCCCTTGCGAGCTCGAGCAGGTAATCATATTCTGAGTAAAATGGATTTTCTTCATCATTGTGCTTCATCCACGATATAGTGAATGCGCCTCCCCTGCTTACCACGTCGAGTATCCTTTCACTGTTTTTCAATCGTTCAAAAGAACTCATGGTAACGCCTGCATGCACTGTAATAAAATCGATGCCGTCCTCTGCATGCTTTCTGACCGCATTGAACATATCGTCAGAGGTCATATTCTCAATGCCTGTGCTTGCTGCCTGATAAAGCGGGACAGAGCCGACAGGCACATTGACAGCCTCTATGATGCGCTTACGTATCCTATCAAGGTCGCCGCCTGTGGATAAGTCCATAATGGTGTCTGCACCGTATTTTTCCGCTGTCTTTGCTTTTTCAATTTCGGCATCGATATCAATATAATCTTTAGAAGTGCCAATGTTGGCATTGATCTTGGTACGCATCAGCTTTCCTATACCTGTGGGACAGGAGCTGCTGCTGACATTTTTTGGGATAACAAGAAAACCATGTGCAAGCAGGGCTCTTACAGTCTCAGCACTGACTTCCTCTTTTGAAGCCACCTCTTCCATCTCTGCTGTAATAATGCCGCCGCGCGCCTCTTCCATTAATGTTTTCATGTTCGCCTCGAGCCAAACATCTTTGTATAGATGCTCATTTCACGCTTTACTCTGGGTTTCTGCTGTGCCTCTTCTTCAGGCTGCTCTTTCTTTTTTTCTTTATGTTCCTTAGGCGATTCTATGCTCTTTGCAGGAAGGATCTTTTTCAAAATTGAAACCGACGGTAATAAAGCAGTACTTTGCGATGGTGCAGTTTCTTTTTTCATTTCGACCTCTGGTGTTTTGACCACAGGGACGCTCGCTCCGCCGTGCTTGCTCTTTCGCGTTCGTATATCCACCAGTATCGGGCGCTCAATATAAGTGCTGACTATCATCGCAACTCCCGGAGAGAGGCGCTTAATGTCTTCTTCTACGTCAGAACTTATGCCCTCAAGCCCTTTGCTGATGGCTTTCAGGTCATTGGGATTTGTCACTTTCATTATGATCTGGGTATTGCACTGCGAAAGGATGTTCTTGTCCACTCTTGCAGGTCTCTGTGAAATGACCATGAGCCCGAGTCCGAATTTCCTGCCTTCTGAGGCGATTGTGCGCAGGATATCCGTACTGACGATCTTTTCAAATCCTTTTTCAGGGCAGAAATTGTGCGCTTCCTCGACCACAAGCATACATGGAAGAACTGTGTTGAGTTTGCGTGCTTCGAAAAGGTCGCTGCACAGCTTTGCGACGATTGTCGCCTGAAGTCCAGGGTCAACGCCTTTCATATCGATGATGGATGCTCTACCTGCCTGTACAAGTTCAGAGATCGCTGTGGCTTTATCTGATAATATACCTGTTTCCCTCAACGATTCAAGCCTGTTAATGACATTCCATTTTACTTTGCTCTTATTCTGTCCGACTTCAAAAATAATATCCTCGATTGTATATGTCTGCTTTTCAGCTTTGAGTTTTGAGATTGCTTCAAAGAGTATGCCTGTCTGGGTCTGTGAGGCATCTTCCTGAAAGATATGTACAAAATCTTTTATGCTCAGGTTTACGCCATTTAAACGAAAAAGAGAATCAGCTGCAGGATTGAGAAGCTTGTTCGCAGGCGTATATACGGTTATCTGGGAAGCATAGCCTTTTGGTGAAATCCCATATCGTTCAAAGGATGCTGGCTTATCTTCGTTCGGGAGTTTTAGCGTGCTGTACTCGCCATGAGGGTCGATAATGAGGAGAGGCACGTTCCTGTCAAGGAGTTCTTCAAGTATGACGCCACCTGTGTAGGATTTCCCTGCACCTGTCTTTGCAAGGATGCTGCAGTGCTTTTGTACTAGATTGTTCGCATCGAGATTGACATGCACACTCTGTCCATCAAGCATGCCGATGTAAATATCCCCGCGCATCAAACCCAGCGTCTGTTTAATGAGAAGCTCATCTGCTTTAAAAACCTTATCCCCTGGGCTGAAAGGAGTTCTTGGCACATGCAGACTCCCTTCTTTGTCTCTTGAGCCGATCACAGAAGCCTCTGCTATGATCTGCTCATCCATCTCGCCAACTTTAGAAGAACCTTCAGCCACATCGACAGCCTCTTCTATCGAGAAATTGTCACTTGAACGCGTGATAGATGTGACCTGTGCCAGCGTCCAGCCATCTGATTCATGCCAGACCTTGAGATAATCTGACTTTTTAGTAGCAGTGCTGTCAGAGACAGCAAAACTGAAATTCAAAGAATCAATTTTTCCAAATATAACGCCAACTGAGTCTTTTGTCATCGCTTGTTAGAGGGATTCCATTGGCATTAGACTTTCTGTCAGATGTAATTAGAAACTAAACTAATCAAAGTGAAAGCAATTGTCCCTGTCAGGAGGGGTGAAATGAGCCATGAAATCATTATTTTTTTAACAGTATTGCCTCGTACTATATGCATTCCGCTGTTTGCACATCCGATTCCTATTACGCCTGCAACAACGATTTCTCCAAGTGATACCGGGATCCCATTGATTGAAGCAACATGGACAATTACTGCTGATACAAACTCCACAAACGCAGCCCGAATCGCACAGAGTTCGCATATCTCATTTCCTACTGTATCCAGCACCCTTCCACCCATGAGGAGTGCGCCAAAACCAATAGCAATACCCCCCAGGATAGCACCGCTTAGCGGGTCTGTTACACCCGCACCTACGAACGGTCCGACCGCATTTGCTGCATGGTTCGCTCCTGCTGAATAGGCTACATAGCAGCCTGAAATAGTGAGAATTATATTGAGAGCCTTGCGTATAGAAGCTTCTGATTCGCTGTGGTCTGCGAGCCACACAAGGATATCCGTGTACAGGTACTTGCCCATAAGATATGCAAGCAACCAGGCAAGAAAAGGAGTAATCATCCACCATGCAACTATATAACCAAGAAGCGGCACATTTAATTTCGAAGCTCCGTAGAAAAACCCTATACCCACGACAGCCCCGACTGCTGCCTGACTTGTGGATACAGGCACGCGCAGTATATTTCCCAGAAAAACAGTTATGCCAGCAGCGCCCACTGCGATGATAGCCCCTTCAAGCAGTATCGTTCCATCTGGGAGAATGCCTTTTCCCAGCGTATTTATCACTTCTCCGCCGCTGAAAATAGCTCCAAGAAGAGAGAACACTCCTATCAATAGCACTGCCTGATATTTTGTACGCACTTTTGCGCCATAAGCTGCTCCCATCGAGGCTGCAGAATTATTGCCCCCGATATTCAGCCCCATGAAAACAGCTACTAAAAATGCGATGATATATGTGATTACCATGAATTCCTTAAATCACGTTGTCTTATATATAACGTAACGATACAGGCAAAAATTGACGCAATTTCAAGAGTGCTAATGATGTTTTGAAATAATTTTAAAACTCATTTTTCTTGCTTTACAATATTTATCTGCCGCTTCAAATTTCTTTTTTGTTATAGGATTATTAAGAAAATGCGTACCTTTTATTTCATGTATCTCAATGATTCCATCTGTTCTTTCCACTAAGTTTTGAAAAATTTTTTCTTATTTGTTCTATATTATCCAATGCGAACCCAATGTCTAATCTATGAGCTTCTGATAACGATTTTCCATTGAAAATCCTTTTGATAATATGATCCATCATTGCACTGTAGAGTTTTCCTTTTTTCATTCCGCCGAATCCAGCGTCCATCAAAAGCCCAGATGCAACGCTTAATAATTCTTGTTTAAACTTTTCTTGCAGTTCTTCCATAGTCGCTTCGGATGTTCCATTTTTATTTCCCAAACTTTGCGTTTCTCGCCCGTCTCTTTATTTGTGTATGTGAGTTCAACGAGTTTTACTTCAGGTTCATATACGACTACGGATTTTATGATTTTATCATCTAACGCCTCAGCGATGCTGTAATGATAAATCATATTCGTATCAGGTGTCTGACCATCCGCTCTGTCTGGCGTGGCTGTTGTATCGAGCCTGAAAAGGCATTTATTTGAAAGCGTAGAGAGGCCTCAAGAGTATATAGATCCAGTTCAGTAAGGTATTGTTCCTCCAGATGTCTTGGAAAAAGCTCAAAATTCCTGAAAACATCTTTGGTCTGTAGATCCAGTTCTAACCTGTCCCTCACTATAAGGTTAGGCACAATGATCAAGAACTTGTTAATGCCGTGCGCCATTTTCAGCCATGCAATCGCAGCGCCGATTATCACTGTCTTTCCGCCGCCTGTGACGATATTTAAAAGTAAATCCTTCATTTTCTTGATTTCATAAGCGTATATAATCCTTAGTATCCCTGCTTTCTGGTTTTTCCAGAGGGTTCTTTTCCTGTCACGTCTTTGAAGGTTCTCGATGAATTCTCTTGTCTCGTCTTTTATATCTGGGAAGCCATCCATGACCCAGTCATTAAAGGATTTTTCATGTTCTGTGAAGGCATTGAACAAGATATTTCCTCAGGTAAAAATAAGACTTATCCAGCAGCAGTCGCTTCTACTTTAACTCTTCCAATAACGAATTCTTCTCTGACAGGCATTTCTTCCTTCTCTTCTTTTAAAGCCAGCAGATGTGCTTCGATTGCCTCTTTTATATTTTTCATTGTCTCTTCGATTGTTTCGCCCTGCGAATAGCAGCCAGGAAGAGATGGGACCCCTGCCCAGAAGCCTCCTTCTTCTGCCTGATAAATCAACACTGTGTATTCCATTGTCTCACTTCCTATTTTAATAAATTCATGAATTCCTCATCTGTTAAACCAGCCTTTTTAATTGCTGCTTTGAGCAGACCAATTTTAAGTTCTTTAGAGCCGGGTATAGTAATAATCTGCCCATTTGGCAGCAGCTATTTCACCTCAAATTCTATCATCTCAGTATGCTCTCCACCTTTATCATCCTGTACCTTGCAGGCGATTTTCTTTGTGCCAGCAGTTGGGAACGTATAGGCTACTGAGAGCTTGGGCAGGTTCTTGTCGCTGCGAATGAACGAATATCCCTGAGTTGATACGAATTTCCCATCGTAGTCAAAGTCCCACTGGACGTTCATGATTTTTCCACCGATGTTAAGAGACGTGGACTCTGAAATGTCAAATTCATATGCTAGCGGCGCAGTGCGCTTAAACTTAACTCTGACCTCTGGAGGCAGGATGAACACAAGGAGGTCAGAATATTCCTTATGCTTGCTTGTGATGTGCTTTCTGAATTCCTCAGATTCTATTGGCACAAAGGAAATTTTCACAAACTCTACGCTCATCCCTTTTTCATCTTCCAGCATAGAGAGGTATTCCCTCCTTATAGCCATGCACTTCATCATCGGCACTTGCCGGGCGACCGTTGTATGCAGATACTACAAAACGTCTGAACTCATTATCATTAAGTTTTGTGAGGGATGGTATTTCATAGATTCCCCAGTATTCTATCGAAATATCGGGAATTGGGACTATCGTTTGTTGAACGGCTTGATTTCCTTCATTATTTGACTGCATGACTATGTTGGTTACTCTATCGGCGGTTATGGCGACTGCTATCCTTGAGATGTCGCAGCCAATCCAGCGCCGTCCGAGTTTCTGAGCGACTACAGGGGTTGTACCACCGCCGCAGAAGAAGTCAGCAACGATACCACCAATCTTCTGGAATTTTCCCATTTTCATTTAAAATTACTTCTGAGAATATTGTTCCGCCCTTTTTAATCACATTTCTATTGGCCCGACTTATACTCTCTGGCGAGTAAGGGATTCTTACCCTATTAGGTTCAAAAACCGATGCTGAAGACTTTGCATAAAACAGCAAGACATCATGTTTTCTCGGAAAGTTCTTACTTACATGAGATGGTGCTGAATAACACCACACAATTTCATTGCGAAAATTGTCCACACCGAATATTTTATCCATCTCAACTTTAACATAATGACTTGCATGCCAGTCCAGATGCACATATATACTCCCAGTCGGCTTCAATAACCTCTTCATCTCCAGCAGCCTCGCATTTAGCCATGTCAGATATCCAGGCATCCCGCCTTCCCATATATCTGTGAAAGACCGCACTTCATTTGCATCCCCAAAAATAACATTATAATTCCTGCCTGAAAAGAAGGGCGGATCTATGTAGATGAGGTCAATCGATTCTGAGGGGAGCATCCGCATCACATGCAGGTTATCCCCGAAGAACAGGCGATTAGGTTCAAGTTCAGGGTGACCAAAGGAGATGCGCTCTACCTTCTGGAAAGGAAGTGAAATTCTCGGATAGAGCTTATAATACTGCTCCTTCTTATCGCAGCCCAGCGGCAGTTCATCCACTGGGATTGAGCCGAAGCGCCTTGGAACTTTGTAAAAATCGGTTTGTTCAGGTAGCTTGGTAAGCTTTTCAGGTTCGAGCTGAGGGGTTTCCTGAACGTAAGAGCTTAGTTCTTCATTCACCTGCTTGTTGTTATTTGCCACTTAAATAAATTCTATTGAGCGTTCATTACTTACTTCACTGTTCCTGAAATGAGCCTGTCTACCAGCATTCTCCCTTCTTCTGTTTTAAAGATAGGAGTCTCCCATTCCTGTACTATCTTTGCCCTCTGCGTCTTCACTTCTAATTTTTTGACCGGGTCATATCCCTGTTTTTCATACGTTTCCCTGTAGATGAATACGCCGCACCGCTGCCATCGTGGGGTTTCGCCAAGATTGATGCCGTGCTGGAATACAAGTTCATGCACATCGCTTGCTTTCATGTTCTTCAAGCGCAGAGCAGCTTCATTTTCAGAAAGCCCGGTATTAAGAAGCGTATAATATCCATAGGAACTAACATGATTTCTCCATGTCTCTGCCTGTCTCCATAAAAGGTATTCATAGATATCCTCTTTCCCCAGCAGAATCAATCTTGAATCAAATGATACAGGGTTTTTCAGGTTCAATTGGATTGTAAGCGCTGAAGAAAAAAAAGACGGGATTATTGAATCAATTTTTTCAACCCTGCTGTTATACGGAATTTCATAGAAAAAAAAGTTGATTTCATCAGAAAATGTAAAAGCAAATAAAGGGTAAAAACCGCTTTCCTTGAAAAAGCGTTCTACAGAATCAGCCATTGCATGGGCAAATCCTTCATCGTATGGTTTTTTGAACCCCAGCAGTTCAAGCGTGCGGCGAAAACCTCTGCCGTCGATCCTGACAGCAAAAGGAGGGAAAACCCGCAAATCTGCGTATATTTCCCTTGCCTTCATCTGGTTTTCTAAAAAAATCAATTATGTTTCTTCCTCGCTGGGAATATTGTACTCTTCAGTGATTTCTTCAGGCTTCTTGAACTGGTCTTTGACATGCCTGATCAGGACAACATCAGCCACGGCAGTAACCCATCTATATGGGATGACAACTCCTTTCCCAGAAACATCAAACACAGCAGGATTCAATCTTGAGACTGCAAGACCTGTTACCTTTTTATCATTCACTTCAAGCACGACATCATTTACTTTTCCGATATAAATTCCTTTATCAGTGTAAACATTCAAACCAAATAATGTTGAAACCTCTACCTGCATAGAATCACCTGACCTGAATATGAAGGATGGAAATATATAGTTTATTGATTTTGACCAGACAACCTATTATATAAGAAAAAGTAGTATTACATTTCCACGTGATACCTATGAAAACAATTGATGAGCTAACTCAAAAAGCTGTGGAGCTTCAGGCTGCCGGGCTTTTAACAGGACAGATCGCTGATGAACTGAATATTTCCCGTGAGACTGCCACGTGGCTCCTGACCCATGCAAAGAAAGGAGATGCATCTGCTGTTCCCAAGGATATTTACGTTGACTGGAGCAACATAGGCAGAAGTTCAAGCAGGCAGAGATTGATAGCAAGCGCACTGGCTGATATGGTGCTTGATTGCCTTGATGAAACCGAACAGAATGTGGATGTGGTTATTGGTGTAGCTCTTAGCGGAATACCGCTGGCAAGCCTGGTGGCTGATGAACTTGGATGCGAGTTCTCTACTTATCATCCAAATAAACAGCGCTGGGAGCCTGAATCAAAAGAAGTTAAAGGTACTATCAGCCAGAACTTCGCGCAGGTAGAAGGATCAAACTGCGTTCTTATCGATGACGTGGTCACAACAGGAGCAACACTTTCAGAGGCAGTTGCTGTACTTGAGGGAATGAACGCAAAACCAGTAGCTATAGCTGTACTTGTAGATAAAAAAGGTATCGATGATATCGAAGGTGTACCTCTTAATGCATTGCTGCGTGTAACCAGAGTGGACAAAATAGAGTGATGTCCTTCCTGAATTAAAATGCCAAACTGGGCGATACATTTAATTGTTCCTTTGCTTGCGCTGTTAATAGTGGGCAGGAAAGAGGATTACGGGTATATCCTTCTGCTGTTACCCCTTGCTGTCATACCTGACATTGACACATTTTTGGCACAGCACAGGGCACTTTTGCACAATGCGTTCATCCCGCTGCTCCTTATTTTTTTTGGCTGGATTTTCAAAGAAAAAAGGACGATATTCATCATAGCCGCGGTCTATATCGCATCTCATGTATTTATGGACATGTTTGATAGAGGAGTGGTACTTCTCTATCCATTTTACGATAAGATGGCATTCGTGGACGCCGGTCTTAAGATGAGCCAGGCAAATATGCTGACGTGGACATTTGATTATGGTTTTAAAGAGTACAGCATAGGGTCGATGAAAGCATACGGATATATCACGGACAGCATAGGCACAGGTGCTTTACTGTTCGTATTTTTAGCAGGCGTATGTGTTGCATATAGGAAATGGTATAGATGGCAAAAAACCTGATGGTGCTCGGAACAAGTTCGCACGTGGGAAAGAGCATACTTGTGACTGCTCTTTGCAGGCTGCTTTCTAAAAGATACAGTGTGGCTCCTTTTAAGGCGCAGAATATGAGCCTTAACTCATGGATAACCCGTGAC
Source organism: Candidatus Methanoperedens sp. (assembly GCA_033854095.1). Taxonomy (GTDB): domain Archaea; phylum Halobacteriota; class Methanosarcinia; order Methanosarcinales; family Methanoperedenaceae; genus Methanoperedens. The sequence goes on from JAWOKW010000366.1 coordinate 10,813, forward strand.
GGTAGCGAAATTGGAATCGCGCAGGCAGTCCAGGCAAAAGCTGCAGGGGTTGAGCCGTGCGCTGATATGAACCCCGTCCTGTTAAAACCCAAGGGTAACTATACTTCTCAGGTAGTGGTGCTGGGAAAGGCTTATGCAGACAAAAAAGCAGGGGAGTATTATGATTCAATTGATGAAATGATGTCAATTGTTGAAAAAGCATACATGAGACTTGCATCTGCTTATGACGTAATCCTGATCGAAGGTGCAGGCGGAGCTGCTGAGATTAACCTGTATCATCGGGATATTGTAAATATCGGGACAGCAAGGATGGTCAGACCTCATATAATACTTGTTGGAGATATTGAGCGTGGCGGTGTGTTCGCAAGCATATACGGCACACTGCAGTTGCTGCCTGAAGATGTTAAACATATGGTGTGCGGAACTATAATAAATAAGTTCAGGGGTGATATGAAGCTTCTTGAGCCCGGAATAAAACAGCTTGAAGAACTTACAGGATTGCCTGTACTTGGTGTTATCCCTTATACTGATATAAAAATCCCATCAGAAGACTCGATGTCTATAAAAGATAAAATCAAAAACAACAATCCTGTCAGTATAGCTGTGGTCAGGCTGCCTCACATTTCCAACTTCACGGATTTTGAACCGCTTGAGAAATATGCTGATATCAGGTATGTCGAGCTTGGAGATGATCTGAACGAACCCGATGCCATCATATTGCCTGGCACGAAAAATACCATAGATGACCTGAAAGAACTGCGGTCAAAAGGGATGGATGAAAAAATAACAGCAGAAGCAAAAAAAGGGACTCCTGTCCTGGGAATATGCGGAGGCTACCAGATGCTGGGTGAGGAAATCATTGATACTGGAATAGAAGGGATGAGTGGCACTGTCTCGATAAAAGGTCTTGGCATTCTGAATGTCTCAACGAGCTTTTGCGAGTACAGGAAACAAACAGGGCAGGTTGAAAAAATCATCACAGGCGGTGGCGCAATCCTGGGATGCATAAAAGGTGAAAAGGTAAGAGGATACGAGATACACATGGGACAGACAATAAGCAAAGAGTGCGCCTTCGGGGACGAAGGATGCGTGAACCAGAAAGGGTTAGTCATCGGGACTTATATTCACAATCTCTTTGAAAATAAAAATATAAAAACTTCGTTCTTAAGTTATTTATATGAACGCAAAGGTATGGTATTTAAAAATAAAGAAGAGAGCGATGGCATCGAAGAATTGAGCAGGTTTATTGAAGGGCATTTGAAGATGGAATTGATATACAGGATGCTGGAGCGAGGGGCATGAGATTTAATTTGATTTTGAGAAATTAAAATCCACCTGTACAGGCTCCTGCAAACCTTTCTTTGCTTCAAAGTATGGTTTCTTATTTAATCCCATTCCTGAGGCAACCATGCTTGTTGGAATCTGGCTGATGGCGATGTTGTAGTCCCTCACAGCCTCGTTGTAGCGCTGTCTTTCCACTGCTATCTTATTTTCGGTGTTGGCAAGCTCATCCTGCAGTGCAAGGAAATTCTGGCTGGCTTTAAGATCAGGATAATTCTCAACTACTGCAATAAGCCTTCCAAGTGCATTTTCAAAATCATTCGCAGCACTTATCTTATCCTCTTTGGTGCTAGCACTCTGCCATCTGCTCCTCATCTCGGTAACATCAGTGATCACTTTTTGCTCAAATGATGCATAACCTTTCACTGTATTTACCAGATTCGGGATCAGATCCATGCGGCGCTGGTACTGTACCTCCACCTGCTGCCATTTTGCTTCCACGTCGTTGCCCATTGTTATAAGGCTGTTATATGTCACTGCATACCATATCAGAGGTATAAGGATTACCAACAAAATAGTCCCGATTTTCAGATATTTTCTCTTTTCATTATCCGCATTAATAGTTTCTGTATCTCTCATATCTGGCAATGCCATTCAAATCCCTTCAGGCTAACTCTATCTGATCCACAGTTGTTCCTATGGCTGTAAGTACCCTGATAAGTTCCATGATATACTGCTCTTTATTTTTCTTGAATTTAGCTTTTCCACGCCGTATATCGTAGATTTCTTTTAAGACTCGTACGTCTATTGCATATCCTTCTGAGACAACTTTGAACATATCTTCTGTATCGCTGTAACGTAGGTCCTTAAGGTATATCAACCCGCCAATAATCGGCGACAGCGTCGGGATTGACGAAAAAATGAGATTTTCAAGATGTTTGCCATTGAATTGAAGATATTCTCTGCGAAGATGTATAAGCTTGGAGCGGAATTCGAATTCAAGCTGGCGGCGCAGGTCTTTTTTTGATATTTTTATATCCTTCAGGAAATCTTCACCATAGAGTATTTTATGGTGCTGCCTGATGTTCAGGAACTCGATGGGAAACACATCTACTGCTTTCAGGAGTTCTTCTTTTGTTAAGAAGAAAGGTATTTCCTTAAGCTTTTTGAGTCTGCTTAAACTATCGAAACCAAGAGTATTGCAGACCGCAAGGAGGTGTCTCTCATCACCTGTATAATATTCTGCAAGCGTTACCAGATTTTCTCCAAGTATTTCTTTAATTTTCGGTTCTGTTTCTTTAGCCATAATATCTCCTTATCCCTAAAATCTCCCTGAAAAACCTCCACCGCCGCTGTGTCCTCCACCGAAGCCTCCTCCAAAGCCGCCACCGAAGCCTCCCCCACTACTTCTTCCGCTTCCACGACCTCCTCCTAACCCTAATATGACAATAATGAAAGCAAACATGAACGCAAACAAGAAATATATAAGGATTTTGAAAAGAAATTCGCCGATAATGATGAAGCTTTTTTCTGTGAATATCCAGGGAGAATCAATTGCAATAGTGATTAAAATTATGATTGAGATCGCATAACATATCAGCTTTAGTCCCAATCTTTTTTTCTTGCTTTTTTTCTTGTTTTCTTTGTTATATTTCTCTAATAGTATAAGACAAATAATAAGTGAAAAGACTGCAAATATAACAATTCCATCGCTCAGAGATAATTGATATTCAGATGTTTCGTATTTTGCAATAACACCTGGGTCGTTCACGACCAGACCTTTTATTTCCAGTACAGCTTCGTATAGTCCCTCTCCATATGCTCCTTGCTTGAAATTTGGGTCTAATATCTCGCGCCCTATCCTTCCAGCCCTTGCAGCGTTTATGGTCCCTTCAAGCCCATAACCTGTCTCTATGCGGTATTCTCTCTCATTCTTTGCGATAAGTATCAATAATCCATTGTCCTTGCTCTTTTTGCCTATTCCCCATTTTTCAAATAGCTTTACAGCGTACTCTTCGATGCTCACACCCTGGAGCGAATCAACAGTTACTATGGCGATTTCAACAGTTGTATCCTTCTCTATTGCTGTTATCTCATTATTTAAACGCGACACATCGCCTGAGCTTAGCATATTTGCAAAGTCGTTGACATATCCAGCGGGTGAAGGATACTCAACGGCATTGACTATGGGAATAAATATCAGAAATAGAAGAATTATTTGTAAAGCTTTCAGCTTCATACGTTCACCACCCGATTTTCTCAATTTTTTGCTCTTGAGCAATTATTCCAATAATCTAAATAGAAACCAATTATATATAACTCTTTGCAGAAGAGACTATTACAAGTTTTCAGAGGATTTTTAAAGGCATCTCAATCACGTTTTTATACATACATATCATAAAGAGGATAATTATGATAAAGGCTGAGAAGATTAATGAGTTTTTGGATAGTTTAAAATGAAAGAGCTTCTTGAAACCGCACAAAAAATCAAATCCATGGAGATCCGCGGCGCAGGAAAAATAGCACGCTCCGCCGCAGCAGAACTTCGGGATTATGCCATACGCCTTGCGGCAGGCGATCTTGCCGAATTCAATGAAAAAATGAACTCTGCTGCTGAACTGCTCCTCAGTACCCGCCCGACCGCCGTATCACTTCCGAATGCTGTAAGGGCTGTGATGCGGTACAGGGGCGAAACTGTAGAGGAAGCAAGGATGTCAATTAAGGAACTGGCTGATAGATTCATCACTTCTTCTGAGAATGCTGTACGCAGGATTGGCGAGATCGGCTCAAAAAGAGTGCGCCATGGAGATACGATAATGACGCACTGCAATTCAGCCGCAGCGATCTCGATCATGGCTGCGGCGCACGCTCAGGGAAAGGAGATTCGTGTAATCGCGACCGAATCAAGACCAAGATTGCAGGGACATCTGACCTTAAAACAACTGGACAAACTGGGCATAAGGACAACGCTTATCGTTGACTCAGCTGTGCGATACCTCATGAAAGAAGTAGACCTTGTGGTTGTGGGGGCTGATGCTGTAACAGTTAACGGGTCTGTCATCAACAAGATAGGAACGTCCCAGCTTGCACTTGCTGCCCACGAAGCACGCACGAACGTCATCGTAGCGGCTGAAACCTACAAATTCAGCCCGAATACCCTGCTCGGTGAACTTGTGGAAATAGAGGAGCGGAATAGCGATGAGGTCATCAGCATTGAAAAGCTCGGCACGAACGTCAGTGTGAGAAATCCTGCCTTTGATGTGACGCCGCGTGAGTATATTGATCTGATATGCACCGAAGTCGGAGCGATACCTCCCGAAATGGCGTACATTATCATCAAGGAATACCTTGGATGGGGAATAGAAGAGTTCACGGACTCACGATTGAATTCGGGAGCATCAACGTAGCGCATTTGGGTTTCTATAGTCTTTCATCCCCTTTTCTTTTGCATAAATAGTGAGCTTAGATACTTTCTCCCTGTCCAATTTTTCAAATTCGTTATCATTCTCTATGCACAAATTGAGAATACTTGACAAATCATGGGTTTTACCTACTCTGACATCAACCCAAGTTAAATATGCTTTGAGATATTTTTCAACAGCCTGTTAGATATCTTTTTGCTTTTTGTATAAGGTCTTCTATCTCTCTCATATTGCCACCCCATCTTCTTTTACATTTAAGCAATGATCAAAAATTCGCTGCGCAGTGCCTCGTGGTGCGCCTCCAGCGGGCCTGGACGGCACATGCGGCGGGGGCGGCGCAGGGGGTGGGGAAGGGACGATTATCGACAACTTTAATATCAATTGAAGCAATTGTTTCAATTATGCCAACAACCATTACAATAAATGAAAAAACAAAAGAAAGGTTATCGGATTATAAGTTTGGTGATTGGACATTTGATGATGTTCTAAACATGTTGATGAACAAGGTATCAATTGAGGACATAAGCGCAGAACATATCAAAGAACATTATCGCCGCCTTGCTGATTTTAAAGGGATTTCAAAAGAAGAATTTAAATCTCGAATAAAGAAAAGAGCTTCAGATGGAAGTTGAGATAGTTGAGCAGAGACACAATTCCATTTGAAGTTCTTATCGATGAAAGAGTTGAAAAGGATTTAGAAACGACAAAAAGAAAGCATTCTGCCAGAGCCACCACAAATCTAGGGCTTCCATTTGAGAAATAAATATAAGACGAAACGGGGAGATATTACATTATGAACTCGGAGACATGTGCC
>JAWOKW010000367.1:0-3126 GCA_033854095.1 Candidatus Methanoperedens sp.
GTGGAATGATTTCGCCGTCTCCGAAAAGATCGCTGAGATAATAGATTGATACTGTAGGTTTTCAAATTTCAAATTTAGACCACCGCTGATGCCAGATTTTCCCCTTCGCTGTGCTCAGGGTCGGCGCGCAGCGCCTAAAATCTGGCGTTATCAGTTAAAAAAAGGCATTGGATTCGGTAGGAAGCCGGATCTAAGAGGTTTTGAAATATGGAATCTGCAAAAGATATATCAAAAGCTTTCAGACAGGCAAGAATCGTTGGTGAGAGGCTCCTTGAGCAGGGCAAGATATCATGGGAGAACTATGCAGCAGTAATGATAGGTTTCGAGGAGACGCTGAAAGGCATGGGTCAGGTGATCTAAATGGGCCATCAGGAGTTAGTTCCTGTATTCCAGGAACTGAAGAGGCAAAGAGAGACAAGGAAAGATCTGATTATTGACTCCCGCAGCATCAAAGCGGTTGCGGAGCCAGAATGCATCGTAATAGACATTCCGAAGTACGGAGGTCATCCGCTGACGCAATGGGCGCATGGACAACTCGCAGAGAAAGTACAGATACCGCAGAAATACTACAGCAGGATGCTCGATACCAAGAACTATAAGCTTCTTGCGGATAACGTCAACGCCTGGCTGCCGACTGAAGATAAGAGAATGATCAGGATACTGGATGGGAATATAAGAGCAATACTGAGCGACAGGTACAGAGTGCTAGATAATTACGACCTTGTGTTCCTGGCACTGGATGAGTTCGCAAAGGCAAACGCTGAGGTACACAAACTGAACCTGACGGAATCCCATCTCTACGTCAAGGCGGTCACTCCCAGGCTGCGGGGAGAGATTCGCCCGGGTGATATAATACAGGGCGGGTTAATCATCAAGAACTCAGAAGTAGGAGCCTCCCGCTTCGCAGTTGAGCCCTTCGTGCTAAGGTTGAAATGTACAAATGGATTGGTTATCTCGCAAGGATATTCCAGAGTACATCTCGGCAAGCGCAAAGAGGAAGGCGAGTTCAATTGGTCCTCAGAGACCATAAATCTTGAGAACCAGGCGATATGGAGTGCCGTCCGTGACGTTATACAACAGACTTTTGATCCCGCAAGTTTCGAAGCAGTGGTAGCCAAGTTAAAGAACAACGCGGAGACGCCTGTCAAAGAACCCGTGCAGGCAATAAAAAATGTGGTGACCGCCATAGGGCTCACTGAAGCAACAAAGGAGATTCTGCTCAAGAACTTCCTTGAAGATAAAGACTACACGCAGTGGGGATTGACAAATGCCATCACGGCGACAGCCAGAGAACTCCCTGCGCCAGACGAGCAGGTGAATCTTGAGACAAGGGCAAGTGACATAGCATTGATGCATCCAGAAGCTTTTCTTGAGATCGTGGATGCAAAACCCAAGAGTGCCTCAATAAAGAAATTAATGGAAGGGGACGGGACATAACCCGTCCATCTTTCCTGAGGTGAATCATGATCGATGCAAACGATATACTGAAAAACTTGTATGCCACATATGGAACAGATTCGGGAGTATTGTAGGGGATTCCATCGGATAGAAGATCGTCTGTGGAAGCAATAATCGACTTTACCATATTGCAATTGAGTAACAAGCAGCCCCATCCGGGTGATGGTGAGGAGTTTATAAGAAACAGATGCAGGTTACGGGCTATGCAGAATCCGCCCATACTGCATAAGTGTAGGACGAGTAAGCGCGTCGGTCCGACTGGATTTCCTGGTTCCAAACGATAGCCTCGATAGACCACCCATCATCGTTTTTGATGATAATCCAGCTCTGATAAAAAAGCAATGAATAAGCGTCTGGCTGTATGCCCTCAATTTAAAGGAGATGATTTTTTCGAGGTGACAAAAGGATGATATTAGATAAGATCCTCTTAGACCGAAAGCGTGAAGATGTGTTAAATATCCTGCATTCAGTTCATCCCACGCACAAACAGAGATTATGGCTTGTAGGCTTCCTTGACTATGTGGGATACAATCTACCCGAGATATTGGGGATAATAGCCTCTGAGAACAGGTGGAAGAGCTATGACAAGAATAAGACTGCGTACCAGGCATATTCAGTAATCACAGGAAAAAGAAAGACGCGTTGCGATAGAAAGCAAAAAGAGCCGATAACCGTTTATGACCTTATAAAAAAATTCAAGAATAACACCAGCCCGACCGGCAGAATGGCCATTCCATCAACGATGTTATGGGCTGCTGTGTATTATTATCTTGAAGGTTATACACCGCTGCCTAAGGACCCGCATGCAAAGCGACCGCTGTTTAACTGGAAGCAATACCAGGAGAAACCGCCTTCCCTGGAACAAATAATGTCTTGGGATTGGTCAAACGGATTGTGTTTACTGGCGAATGACAATTATTCGTTCATAGACATAGATACGAGCGGACACGAGCGGGCCCTAAAAGATTATCATATAGAGATCACGCCCAGGGGAGGGCTTCATGCGTTTGGGAAGGGGAAAGTCAATAGCCTTAATGTGGAGAATGCAGGTGAGATAAAAGGTAAAGGGACCCTGATAGTTGCATATCCGACAAAAGGTTATAGGGTGAAGGAGATGACGGACGGGGTATCCGATGAGTCTAAACAGCTTGAGGAGGATAATTGATATTAGGTGATATTTAGAAACTCTTGGAGAAATAATTTTATGAGTGATTCTATCAAAAAACTGTTTGCAGAATACGAAAAGGCATTCAATGCACTTGACGTTGAAAAGCAGGTGCCGTTCTTTGCAGAACATTTCATTTCAGCGGGTCCGAAGGGCAGTATCGCGCTGGGAAGAGACGAGTTTGCTAAAATGGCGAATAAGGCCGCGGAATTTTACAGAAGCGTAGGGCAGACCTCAGCAAAAATTCTTTCAATGGACGAAACCCCAATCAGCAACGAATATTCGATTGTCAAAATCCACTGGGGAGTGACGTTTGCGAAGACCGGAAACATGCTGATTGAATTTGACGTTACGTATTTTATCCAGAAAACCGGCCCCGAGCCAAAAATCATTATGTTTATAGCTCACCAGGATGAGGAGAGAGCAATGAAAGAACTCGGTCTCTTAGGGTAAATCCTCATCCTCCCCGAAATGAATATTCAAATTATTGATTAGGTCTATTC
>JAWOKW010000368.1:0-7457 GCA_033854095.1 Candidatus Methanoperedens sp.
GCACAAGCCCTATGGAAATACTGTGCTTGGGCGAAAGAAAGCATATAATTAATGGAACAAATTTGTTACACATGGAACTAAATATATCCAGTGAGATTATAGATAGAAATTTATTAATATTCGTGTAACAATACTCTCATTAAACAAGAGTATGATTACACGAAACATAAAATTAGGAGCAAACGAACTCAGACTGCTGTTCACTTTAGAAGAAGAGAATAGATCGGTCTTTTCAATAAGCGATGCAAAGCGAATTCTAAAAACCTCCGCTCCCTCTGTCTGGAATGTGATATACCGCTTAAAGAAAAAGGGAAGGATCGAAGAGATAGAAAAAGGAAAATACCTGTTGATCCCTGCACGGGCGGGGTATGAGGGATCATGGTCTGAAGTTCCATATCTCCTCGTTCCATATATCATAGATGTTTATTACATTGGTTTCTGGACTGCCCTTAACTATTGGGGCATGACTGAACAGGTTCCAAATGTTGTCTTTGTTGCCACAACACAGAGAAAGAGAGATCTGGATTATGGAGATACACGATTCGAATTTGTCACATTGACGAAAAAGAGATTTTTTGGAGCTGTGGAAGAAAAGGCTGCAAGAGGTAAGTTCAATATATCTTCAAGGGAGAAAACCATAGTTGACTGTATGTTATATCCAAAATACTGCGGCGGGCTGGATGAAGCAGTCAAAGGCATATGGACCGCCAGAAATGACCTGGACTTTGTAAAGCTGATTGAGTATTCAAAAAGACTGGGCGTGAGTGTGGTTGCAAGGAGGGTTTGCTATGTACTGGAGATGCTCGGATTGGCGGAAGGAATATGTTCAGAGATAGCTTTGACCGGGTTGAAAGGATACATGTGGCTTGACCCTCTTGGACCAAAGAAAGTTATGGAATACTCCAAAAAATACGGTCTCATGATAAACCGGACGAAGGATGAGCTGACGGGCTGGATGAGGTATTGAAATGGATGAAAACGATTTAAGAAGGCGTTCAAGAAAGACAGGTTTCAATGTAGCGACCATGGAAAAGGATTATGTATTGACATGGCTTCTCAGCGGCATTTACTGGGAGGGCTCAAAGCTCAGGGATATCCTGATCTTCAAAGGAGGGACAGCGATAAGGAAAATCTACTTTCCTGAATGGCGTCTTTCAGAGGATCTGGATTTCACGGTCATGCAGGAAATCAATCCTTCAGATTTGAAACAGCGTTTTGAGGAAGTTTTCCTATCTGTTAACAAGAAAAGCAGCATAGTTTATTCCTTCACTGCTTTTAATGCAGGAGAGTATGCCATTTTTGCTGATATTCAGTTCCTGGGTCCGATAGGATTCAAGAATAAGATCGCTCATGACATCTCCCTGAAAGAAAAAATGGTTGAAAAACCCCTGCGGATGAACGTGAAGCCAGAGTATGAGGATATTCCAGAATTTGAAGTGCTTGTTTATTCGCCAAATGAGATTCTGGTTGAAAAGCTGCGCAGCATCATTCAGAGAGGGAAAGCGCGGGATTATTACGATGTCTGGCGGCTTATGAAAGAAAAAGATTTCAACAAGGATAAGATCAGAGAACTTCTTATCATGAAATGCCAGATTACTGATGTCGGATTCAAACCCGATCTGATCTTTGACAAGAATAGACTTTCCGAGGCACAAAAGTTCTGGGCCATCGCTCTTGCAAGACTTACAAAGAACCTGCCTGATTTTGAATCTGTTGTAAAAGATTTGAGGTTGATGCTGGATTTTATGCAGGTGAGATAGACATGGCTGGAGAGGGTAAGAACGGTGAATTTTTTAATTCCGCATACAGGGGCATTCCACCGTGGGATATCGGGCGTCCCCAGAAGGAATTTATCCAGCTTGCTGAAGAAGGGGAAATAAGCGGAAAAGTGCTTGATGTTGGATGCGGGACAGGGGAGAACGCATTATATCTTGCTCATCTTGGTTTTGAGGTATGGGGCATCGATGCAGCGCCGTCCGCCATCAAGAGAGCAAAAGAGAAAGCCAGGAAACGTGGAATAAAAGTGAAATTCCTGGTTGGTGATGCGCTCAAACTTCAATTGCTTCAGAATAAGTTCGATACCGTGATCGACTGCGGACTTTTTCATGTATTCACGGATGAGGAGCGTCCAATCTTTGTTGCAAGCCTATCCTCTGCACTCTATCCTGGCGGCAAGTATTTCATGCTCTGTTTCAGTGAGCACGAGCCGGGATCATGCGGACCAAGGAGAGTGACTCAGGCTGAGATAAGAGCCACGTTCAGCAAAGGCTGGAAGATCAATTACATCAGGGAAGCGGAATTTGAAACAATGGTTGATGCGGAAAGCGTGAAGGCATGGCTGTCCTCTATCACTCGTCTGTAGTCACCGCCCGATTGTTTTCAAATACCTCACCAAGATAATTTTCAAGAACTTAACAGCAATTAAACTGAGCACCATATGCGATTCCTGCGACCAACAGATTTAAATCTACAAATTGTGTTTTCAAATAAAAACTGAAATTCTGTCAGAACAACAGCATCTGGGATGCGGATTATAGTGAAAAATTTCAAGGTGAAATGATGAAGAACAAAGTAATAATGTTTTCAATATCTGTTGTAATAATATTGTTTTTTGCAACTTTACAGTCGGTAGCGGCATATGAAGAGAAAAGCAGATTCAGTGGACTTTCATCTATTGACTCTTTTCATCCTCCAATAAATGGTGATCCAAGAATCCTAATGTATAAAGAATGGCACTACTTCAATTTTCTTGATGAAAAGCAAAATCTGTCATTCATAACCACATTGACTTTGAGTGGTAATATCTCTGATCCAGTGATGAGTTCTGGTGTAGTCCTCATTAATTATATTGCGCATGATAGCGAAAATTTAACGATAGATGCGTATCCTGTATCTCTGGCAAGGTGGTCTGATAAATCACCTGATCTGGAAATAGCCGGAAGTTATGTCACCCTGACTGAAGATGGATATCATGTGCATGTCGAATCCAGTGATACTCGTATAGTTCTGGATGCTGTATTTAAACCTGAAGCAGAATCAGCCCCTGTTTTCAATGCAACAATTGAACCTGACAGGGTAATCAACTGGCTTGTTGCGTCGCCAAAGATGAAAGCGAGCGGTACGTTGATAGTCAACAATGGAACGCCTTCAGAAGAAATATATACCCTGAAAAATGTGAAGGGCTATCATGACCATAACTGGGGATACTGGCAGTGGCAGGATGACATAGGATGGGATTGGGGACAGGCAAGTGGAACAAACCTGAAAGAAAATAATCAGGGAGAATATACGTTTTCCTTTGGCAACATCACAAATAACAATCATACCAGATCTGAAGCTGCCGTTCTTGAAGTATGGAAGAACAGGAAAATAATGTCGACATTCAATAATGACGAGGTACGCATTCACCGAGAAAAAATGACGACTCTATCTCAACTTCCAAACAATCCGTTCCCGCTTGTTACTGTATTGAATGCCAAATCAGAAGATGAATGGATCACTCTGGTATTTTCTACAGAACACGTCACGCCGATCATGTTGCCTGTACCGGGGGGATACAGGATCATCTGGGAATTGACCGGGGAATATAATGTCAGTGGGTATATAGAAGGAAAGACACTCTCTTATCAGACAAAGGGATATCTTGAGTACGTAGCAGAGTTATTGCTCATCTGATTGACAATTCCTGACGCTGGGCGAATGCCCAGCCAATATCAGAGAGTCATCCGGGGCTATGCCCCGGCGCAAGGTATGTAGAAAACGTGAGTTCGAGTGCAAAATCTGTAAAAGGGTTGTGAGGCGCTGCTCTGCGGCTAATACCAATCAAATGAAAAGAGCTGCCTCCAGCTTTAATCCGCGGGCTGGAATTCTATACAGGCGATGTCATCTGCTCTTACTGTTCCATAGAAACGGCACTGGTCATATGCAGGATCGAACCATGTGCAATCACTGCACCTGTTAGTATAGTCTCTCTCTAAAAGTTCACCTTTCAAATTGATCAGCGTATGCACCAGAGGATTGGTCCAACTGCTGCATACCTTTCATTTCAATTAGTGTTCAAAGGGATTTATAGTTACCCAGCGTATGCATTTAGGATTTTCTATACCGAAATAGCACGACTTTGCCCCCTAATTTAGCTTCGCTGTCCACTGATCTTCTGGGGTAACCCGTAGTAAAAAATGAAATCAAATTTCACACTGTAAAGAAGTTGTTTATTCTATAACTGTGATTAAACGTTAATCAGTTTACACCAACGGCTATCAGGACATTAACATTAACTCAAGGGTATGGCGTATATATACGCGGTGAGGATATAAACAAGTTGATCAATGTTCCCTTAAGAGAGGAATACGTAAATTGTATGAATACGGATAACATTTTTATAAAACAAAAAATTTATAGATGTATTTCCAGAGCTTATGAGTCGTTATTCGACCCAGCAATTCGCTCAGGACATTGGGAAGAGGTGCGGTGCACTGCTCTTGTTGGACTGAGCCTATATTTACGAGAACCAAAGGGTTCGCCATGGCATCATGGGGGGAAGAATTATGGGATACCAGTATGGCTTTAATATCATTAAATCGTCTCGGACTTTCACAGAAAGATCCCCAATACCAAAAAGCAATAAGCTGGATGGTAAGCTTATATAACATGAATAATCGCCAAAATTGGCATGATGAGCCTTGGGAGACTTCATGGTGCATATTGGCGATATTAGAAACCGATACAATTCCAGAACTTTCTGACATTGCTTACAAAGCGACAAAATGGCTTTTGAGCCTCCAGGATTCTGAAGGAAAGATTGTTTCTCCGCACTATACTGCTTATTTTATATTATCAAGTTCTAAATTAATTAATTATGATTGGATAATCTCCCAAGAAGATAAAAAAATAATCAGTGATGCCATTGACAATGCAATTAAATTCCTTCTTGGTATTATTTCGAAGGATGCTCTCTGGACGGGGGAAGCGTGGTCTAACGGTCAAATCCTATGGGCATTAGCCAACACAGGAAAATTTCCTTGCAGCAACAAAGATATCCTTTTAACAGTTGTTAATTGGTTCGCAGATCATCAGGAAAGTGATGGCAATTGGAGTGATGTAGAAGATACAGCCTCTTCGATTTTGGGGTTATATTATTTATTGAGAGAACTTGAATCTATGAGCTTACCTCCTGCAACTGATACTGATACAATTGTTTTTAATAATCTGCGAAGATATCTTGATACACCTGTACTTTGTTTAAAACGCAAGTTTATCGAAAATCATGAAGATGGGACTACATCAATTAATCTAAGTCCTATGCTCAAAAAATTGATGGCAATTATAGCAGCAATCGCTTCAGGAGCGACTGTAGTTCTTTACTTATCGGATTTCATTAAGGGGTTGCTTGGTTGGTGAAATAATAATGAACATTGCTGAAATATTTAACAAAATGGCTAACGAGTACGACGATATACAAGATTTATGGTATGCATGGCTATTTTCGCGCATTCATTTTATTATTGCAAGGAATGTTATAAATGAGTACAACCCAAAAAATGTGTTAGATATAGGATGTGGAACAGGCTTTCAATCATTTCTACATGCAACCGCTGGAGCTTCAGTGGTGGGAATTGATATTGCAGAAGATTTATTAGATGTTGCAAAGAAAAAATCCCTCTCTTTCAAGCCAGAGAAAGATAGAATAATTTTGTTCCCTGTTCATTTTGGATTTGTTGATAGATACAATAGATTAATTGGCACCCTTTTAAGCGAAAAAATTGAGGTAGTCAAGTATGTTCCCCCAATATTTCAGGTAGCAGATGCCAGGAATCTGCCATTTTCAAACGAAAGTTTTGACCATGTTAACTGTTGCGGTAGCGCACTCAGTTTTATTGATGATCATCATCGTGCACTCTCTGAAATAGCAAGGGTGCTAAAGCCAGGTGGCACTTTTTTTCTGGAGGTTGAGTCTAGATGGAATTTGGATGTTTTGTGGACAGTTACAGATGCTATTTTGAAAGGTAGATTAGGGTATGATACTTCTCTAAATGAAGCACTTAGAACGATTTTTACTCAACCTCTTGATAATGTATCAATCGAATACCCCTTCGGTGAGCCTGAAAATCCTGTTTACATGAAGATTAAACTTTTTACTGCAAATCGTCTAAAGAGCGAACTTTCTGATCTTCAGCTTAATGTGTTAAAGACTGGGACTGTTCATTCGGTGACGAATCTCATTCCAAGCACATACCTCGATATGAGCAACCCGCCAGCATGGCTAAGAAGACTCTTTGTATTTTTAGCTACCATCGAAGAAAGAATACCAATTTCTCTTCCTGGCTGCAGCATAGTTTTCATTGCACGTAAGGAAGGATGATGTGTTAGATATAACATGTATGTAGGCTGTCAATAGCGTAAAGCCTCAAATATTGATAGCGATTTCAATGAGAAAACTGACTACGGATAATGGCCAATCGATTTTTAACTTGATAATTATTAACTCTTTTCCCCTTTTTGTTAAATCCTTCAATTATTGCAATAACAATGCAGGTATGGCCAGCAACTGCCGATGTTGAGCGAAGTTGCGTATAAAAAAGAAATGAAGGGATGAGATCACTTGTACGGGAGTATCTCTGACTCCCAGCAGGCAACGCAGCATCCTTCATCAAGGATTTCTTCTACCCTGCCGCAGATCGGGCAGGTCTTCGGTGCATTTACTAAATCCATTACTACTTTATCCGCTGCTGGTTCTTGTTCGATGCTTTTTTCCATAATTACCTCCTGGGCTGAAGCCCTTCACCGCTTTGCGGGGCGTCAGCCAGAAGCCAGAAGTCAGCAGGCACGGAGTGCCGTAAAAGAATCCAGCAATAGGCAACAGCCGCCTGTGCGATAGAGGCAAATATAACCCTCTCTGAGTTCGCCCGAAGAGCTGGCGAGGCGCACTATGGTAAAAAAAAGCGCAAGGGATAAACATCATCTGCTGATGTGCGAGGAACGAGCGCTGAGGCGGCATATAAAAAAAGAGTGGTTACGGATTAACCACTAACGGCATCATCATAACATCAATGGTCGAACCGTCATCGTGCTCGACGACTTCAATCAGCCACGCATTAAGCATTCCGTAGAACTCTACGACACGTTCCAGAACTTTTCTCATAATTCACCTCCTGGGCTGACGCCCTTCACCGCCCTGCGGGGCGTCAGCCTCATTGGAACAGCGCAGACATCGCAGAAGGGCATGATAATGGTTTGTCGCGGCAGCGATGCGACCGAAGGGAGCACCCGTCAGGGCAAACCTTTATCGATGCCCTCCGAGAAGTTGCTGCGCCCAAACGTTCGTACTATAAAGCCAGATACAGCCATCGCCGAGGTCGAGCGAAGCGAGGGCGAAGCGCGCAGTCTCTGGTATCAAAGAAAACCCTATTCATCAGCAGCCGATGTGTGCGAAGCACGCTGAGGCTGCGTACATTTGC
>JAWOKW010000369.1:0-3219 GCA_033854095.1 Candidatus Methanoperedens sp.
GGGCAGGATATATCGAGCAATTTGCAGAAGCCGGCGCGATCGTGGAATCGCCGTGCTGCGGACCATGCATGGGCGGCTCATTCGGACTTCTGGGTAAAGGCGAAGTCGGGCTATCCACATCTAACAGGAATTTCAAAGGCAGGCAGGGGAGCCCTGATGCTTTTGTATATCTGTGCTCTCCAGCGACAGCGGCAGCGAGCGCATTATATGGAGAGATCAGGGATCCAAGGAGATTGTAAGGCGAAATTCAAGCTACGTGATTATGAATGGTAGTTGTTCAAAATTAAAACTAAAAGAGAAGTTTATAGACCAACTTCGCAAACATGTCGAATTGTTCAATACTGCAATTTCCACAAAAGATGGTGATTGGGTCGTCAAAGGATTCATTGATATTGCCAAGAATATTTACACGATATCTGCCGACACTAAAGTTGTTTCAAAAATAATGGAACTTCTTCTCTTTCCAAAGATTTGCCAGTTTGCTCAAGATAACGGCTATAAGATAGTTCTTTGCAAGGAACAGAATTTTTATCCTGATATCACTTTCATAGACCGCGAAGACAATAAATTTGCAGTTGATTTAAAAAGTACATATCGAAAGAATGGAAAAGATGTTAATGGCATGACATTAGGGGCATTCACAGGATATTTCCGAGATAGGAAAAGCAAAAAGAACATTACATTTCCATATAATGAATATGTTGGTCATTTTGTCATCGGTGTAATATATTCTAGAGCAGATAAAAATTTAGATGAAAGAAATATATACAAACTGGAGGATTTGCAAAAGATTACATCAGTTGTAAGGGATTTTGATTTGTTTGTTCAAGAGAAGTACCGAGTTGCAATTGACAGACCAGGTAGCGGCAACACAAAGAATATCGGCTCTGTCACGAAGATTGATGAGTTGATTGAGGGAAAGGGTCCGTTTTCTGAACTTGGTGAAGATGTTTTTGATGATTATTGGATGTATTATCTTACAAAAGATATGGCAAAAGCTGTTGACCTCAAAGATGCACCATATAAGAATTTGAAAGAATATATAAGTTATAAAAAATTAAATAAATAAATATAATTGGATAAAGTGATTACTATTACTCAACTACAGATGCGATTGATAGAAGATTGCGCTGCATTCCCTTCAACACGTTTTCAGGGCAGTAAGTTGAAAATAATAGATTGGATATGGGATACTATTAAAGATATAGATTTTAATACTGCTCTTGATGCATTTGGTGGTACCGGGAGTGTCGGGTATATGTTAAAAGAAAAGGGAAAACAGGTCACGTATAACGATATTTTGAAATTCAACTGGTACATTGGTACGGCATTGATTGAAAATGATCATATAAGGCTTACAGAAAAAGATGTTGATTTTCTCATCACAAAGCACAGCGAAATTAAATACCCAACCTTAGTTTACGATACTTTCAAAGATATTTACTTCACGGATGAAGAGAACCAGTGGATCGATATGGTTGTAACAAACATAACATTATTAGATAATATTTATAAAAAAGCTTTTGCCTATTTTGCTCTGTGCCAGGCATGCATTATTAAAAGACCTTTTAATCTTTTTCACAGGAAAAATCTTTATTTAAGATTTTCTGATGTAGAAAGAAATTTTGGAAATAAAACCACATGGGATACACCTTTTAAAGTTCATTTTAGAAAGTTTGTTGATGAAGCAAATCTTGCAGTTTTTTCAAATGGTAAGCAAAATAAGGCTATAAATTTAGATGTTTTTGACATTGAAGGAAAATTCGATCTTGTCTATATTGACACCCCTTATATCTCCAAAGATGGTGTAGGTGTTGATTATCTTGGCTTTTATCATTTTTTGGAAGGGTTAGTTAGTTATTCTAACTGGAGAGGGATGATCGATTACAAAACAAAACATAAACGGCTGAAGGGGAATGGCTCTCTTTGGATCGACAAAAAACAAATTCACTTGGCTTTTGATAGATTATTTGAAAAATTTAAAAACAGTATTTTAGTAGTTTCTTACAGGTCAGATGGTATTCCATCAGTCGAAGAGATCGAAGCCTTGATGAAAAGTTACAAACCAAGCATAGTGGAATTAAAGCGTAAAAATTATAAATATGTTTTAAGTAATAATCATTCCGAGGAAATCCTGTTGATCGGAAAGTAAGTATAGACCAGTTTCGAGTAAAAATATGGAAGCTCAATCAGAATCTCATCCCACTTACACAACACTTGATGATTGGATTGAAGGCGAGGCGATTCAGTTCTCTATCGACTCGCCGAGGACATTCAGCGCCGCAGTTGACAAGGTGACTGCCTCACTTGGCGACTCTGTGGAATTGCTTGGCTTCGGAGAAGCACTCCACGGTGGCGAAGACATTCTTATCCTCCGCAACCGACTCTTCCAGCGCCTGGTAGAGGCGCATGGCTACAGCGCCATTGCCATCGAGAGCAGTTTCCCTCGGGCGCACATGGTGAATGAATACGTGGCAGGTCGCGGCCCGACATCGTATGAGGCTGTGCAGGACACTGGATTCAGCCACGGCTTCGGCAGGCTTGACGCAAATCGAGAACTCGTGGAGTGGATGCGGCGATACAATGCCGAACATGGCGTCAAGCTCCAGTTCTACGGCTTTGACAGTCCGACCGAAATGACCAGTACTGATAGTCCAGGTCAGCTCCTGAATTTTGTTCTCGATTACCTCGCTTCGGTTGATAGTGCCGCCAGCCAGGCATATCGCGAACGCATCGTTCCTCTCCTTGGACAGGATTCCGATTGGGAGAACCCCGCTGCCATGATGGACCCGACGAAGTCGGTAGGTCGGTCGCCAGCCGCAAATGCGCTGCGGATAGAGACCGAGGATCTGATAACCGAACTGCACGCACGCCGTCCCGAATTGGTGGCAAAGAGCGACCAGAGCCGCTATTCGGAAGCCATACAGTATGCTTCACTGTCACGGCAGTTACTGAGCTATCACGCAGCTTTGGCGCGAAATTCAGATGAACGGACTGCAAAACTTCTTGGTATTCGCGACGCCATTATGGCGAATAACCTGGCGTATATTGTGTCCCGTGAGCGCGGCAGAGGGAAAGTGCTGGCTTTCGCCCACAACAGTCATCTGCAGCGCGGAAAAGCACAGTGGCAACTAGGGTTCTGTTCTAAGTAGTTATACATAGTCCTCCATAGAACTGAGGCTTCATCGTATCATATAGAGACCTCACGAGTTCATTGGT
>JAWOKW010000370.1:0-5060 GCA_033854095.1 Candidatus Methanoperedens sp.
ATACCATTTGTCAAAAGGATGGGAAAGCCCTAAGAGCCCTATAAATCTCTCTGATATACGATTATTTATACCTGCTTGAAATAATTTTAATAGTTGCCTATGTGAGAGTAATATCGAGACAACCTCAATTCCTTAGCGTACGTGTACGCAGAAATCGGGGCGGTACCCGTCATTAGGCCAATATTAAAAGTATCTGATCTGATATCTATATCCCTGCTCAACCAAAAAGAGCTGACGATTGGTCCCGAAGGTCTGTTCAACAGTACCTTTCGATACCAGTGTGTAGAAATGAGAGGTGCGCTCTTTGGGTCGGAGAATGCGCCCCAATCGCTGTGCTTCCTCCTGACGCGAACCAAATGTACCTGATACCTGGATCATAACACTGGCATCAGGCAGATCCACTGCAAAGTTTGCCACCTTGGATACCACAAGTATCCTTATGCGCCCCTGTCTGAACTCATCATAAAGTCTCTCTCTTTCATCATCCCTGGTCTTACCTGTGATAATTGGCAGCCCCAATTCTTTGGCAAGCTTTTCTACCTGCGAAATGAATTGACCGATGATCAAGATGCTCTCGCCTGTGTGGTTTTCTAAAAGTTCACGCACAAGCTCTTTTTTTCGCTTATTCTCTGCCGCGATTCGAAACCTGGCGCGTTTATCAGCATGAGCATACTTAAGCTCTTCTTCAGATGAAAGAGGAATGCGATACTCTGTACAGATGGCTTCCGCGATATAGCCGCGACTCTCAAGCGTCTTCCATGGGACATCATATCGCTTGGGACCGATCAGTGCAAAGACATCATCCTCTTTACCATCTTCGCGTACCAGTGTTGCAGTAAGGCCGAGCCGCCTTTTTGCCTGAATTTCTGTTGTCGCGCGGAATACCGGAGCCGGGAGCATGTGTACCTCGTCATATATAATGAGCCCCCAGTTATGCTCGGTAAAGATGTTCAGGTTGTGCAGAGGTTCATCCTTTGTACGGCGATATGTCAACATCTGGTATGTGGTGATCGTGATCGGCCTGATCTCTTTTATACGGCCTGTGAACTCACCAATATCTGAATCTTTGATGTTTGTCTTGGAGAGAAGTTCGTCGCGCCATTGCTGAACCGAGATATTATTTGTGGCTATGATCAGGGTGTGGCTTGATACCTGAGCCATGGTTCCAAGTCCTATTATCGTCTTACCTGAACCGCAGGGAAGAACAATCACTCCGCTGCCCCCGGTCTTTTGTCCCGCACAGTAAAACAGATCTACGGCCTCTTTTTGATAATCGCGCAGCTCAAAAGAGTTACCATCAAGGTCAATGCTGCGCAAAGTGAGAGTAAACCGCTCACCATCCTGATATCCGCACAGGTCCCTGACAGGGTAGCCGGCCTTTATCAATGCTTGCTTGAGATCGCCGCGTCTGGCTTGCTGTATGAACAGCCCGGGGAGACCACAATTATCCACCCAGAAGTGCTCTAATGACTTATTGCTGCGGATTCGTTCAAGAATTCGGAGATCTTTCACTTCAAGCTCCAGGTAGTCCTGTGTGCTTTTCTGCAACACCAGCTTGCCATAGGTCTCATACCATTCCCTCATATCAGCAATCACATTTGACGGAATGCCATGACGCGAGAAGTTTTCAAGACCTTCTAAGATATCGTTGAACGGCACGCCCAGTGCAGCTGCATTCCAGAGCGATAGTGGTGTGACCCTGTAAGTATGGATATATTCTGGGGATTTTACCAGCTCGGCAAAAAGAGCTAAAAAGTCCCGGCATTCTGCATATCCCGGTTGTCCAACCTCAAGCATCAAAGTGCGATCGCTCTGGATAATGAGCGGCTTCTGCGCAGTCATGCGATATCCTCGATTTTGATGGTGTAATCTGTTTTAAGTGCATTACTGACTTTCTTTACTTCTGGTTCATATTGCCTAGCAAAGGAGAGTGTCAATTTGCTCCAATCTGCTGCAACTGGGCATTGAGCAGCCATAAGTCCTTTGCGGAATTCTTCCATCAATTCTTTTGCTGGAAAGTGGTATGTAATCTGTACTTCCTGCTTTATTGTCACAGGTTTCTTTGTTTTTCCTCCTGCTTTTGATTTTGTGCTGGAATCCTTTTTGGGAAATAAAGTGCGTGCACTCTCCAGAAGAGGTGTAAATGCCGAAGAAGGATGTTTTATGTGAAGAGGGATCAACTCTTTCTGCTCAAGATGAATAAACAACCTGTCAGGTGAGCGCACGATCCTTATCGTGGGCGATATGCTTTCGATCGTGAATTGGTCGATATCGGGCAGATCTTTATCACCCTCAAGAAGCGCAGCATTCTCATACAGGGTAAACACTTCTGAAATCCCGATCCACTCTTCAAGTTCGATTCGAATATTCTGCGGCAGTTTCTGACCACTTATATTCTCCAGGAGCCTGATCACATCAAGCTCTTCTTTCTGACTTAACAGGGTCAGGACTTTCTTTTTTTGAAGTTTCAGTATGGTTGTTCTATCCTCTGCCACAACATCTGCAAGTTTTGTCAATTGAGAAAGTAGCCGGACAGGATATAATTCAGATTCCACATGCATCTCGAAATTCGGCTGCACGATCACTCTGGGTTCAGTGATCTCATCGCTCATTACGTGCAGGAACTTATCATTGACCCGGAACGCCAGAAGCTGCCCCATCTCGGGCATGGGTCCCTTATACTCATTCCTGGAATATGCAACCTCGATATATCCCAAATTAAGGGGTATTCCTTCAAGAAATCGTTCCACATAGCGACCTTCCACCCGTTCAAATGCATCCGGATCACGCTCTGGAATATGTGTCCCCTGACCCCACTTCTCCTTTTCCTCATGGAAATTGCCATATCGACCGTCCTTTGCATCACGTTCATATTCATACCTGGGCTTCTGCGGGATAAGAAAGAATGGATGATGCTTTTTCAGGTACTGGATCAATGAGGAAGTAGTATACCATACACCGGCTTTACAGGATTGCAGGATATCGAGAAGAAACCGCCTTGGTCTGGCAAAATTTAGCCCCGGCATAATACCAGTTGCTGACCCCCAGGTCGAGAACCCGGATAGTCTCCCCAGAGCACCTGTAATATAGAACTCATTGTTACCATCAAGATAATTTTTTTCCAATATATCTAGGAGCCTATTCTCCTGTTCTATAAGAGGCAAATCAATGAACTCCTGATACCTGTTGCTATCGACTTCAATGTAATTGTCAGAAAATGATGGTTCCATGCTTGTGTAACCGGCATATGACCCCTCAGTGTCATATTTTACGAACTTGAATAGAAGCGCAAGTTCATCTACATAATTTATCCATTTAGAAAATCCATATGATTCAACAAATTCTATTATGGAAGAATGGCTCATACGTTTTGCTAATCGCTTTGTGTCAGATGCGCTCAATTCATTACTCCGGTGCGACCGTTTTACTTCACGTTCTCGAACATATTCAACATAAGCATGCAGATCATGGCGCAGATCGTACTGGTTTGAGAAGACGCTCAGTTCGTCGATATTTGCGGGAATCAGGTTTGGTTCTGGCTTAATCATTTTGCTCCCGCCTTCTTGATTACATGACCTGACTTCTCTACGAGTTTTTGTATCGCCTGAAGTTGGTCACGTGGAAATGCGATATAATCATTCGGAAGCGATACGAGGATTTTCGGATCTGCAAATGATTTTTCGATCTGCACCCGAAGGCTCATATCTCTTACACGTGCCATCATCAGATTTTCATGGATTATCTGTTTACCCCGTCTCTTTTGCGCCATCTCGATCGCTGTTCGAAAACCGGATGAATTCTCTTTGAGCCACTCAAGAACATTATTTTTTTCAAATGTCTCTGACGCATTCCCGATCTTTATGATGCTTGCGGTCGCTCGCAGATTGGAATTATGGACTTCCAGAATTGAGACCGAAGCCAGTACTTCCAGTGCAAAATAAGGGATTGTCAATAAATCCAGAGCTACAGTACCATCGGATTTAACCTGCAAATAATGCTCAGGCGAAGTTGTATCTTCCATGAGATCTTCAGGTAATCGATAATATGTCTTTCCATCTGCCACTACTTTTGCCAGACAGCCCCAGTTCCAGCCTGCTGCACAGATATGTTCTGGATTATACTTCTCCACTCCTGTGAATATCTTAAGCGTCATGGCGAGAGCATCCGCAGGCAACCATTCATGCTCTTGAAGTTGTGAGAGTGCATAGAGTATAACCTCAATGGGAGTCATTTCGTCACCCTGCACCCTGGTATTTGCTTCAACTGATGCCTGCCAGCATGCCTGTTGCCATTTCAATAGGTGACTTACTCTGAACTTTTCAGTTCCAATAGACAGATTGCCATCTTTGGCAGAGAGTGTGAAAGATTTTTCATTTGATAAAGGAGATTGTTTTTGCATACTCCCAATAATCTCCAGCAGTTTGTCACGTAAAATCTCTCTTCTGAAATCTCCGGTTTCTTCAAATTTCGAAGCCCTCACAGCGGGTGGAAGAAAATTTGCGAATTCTTTAGGAAAAAGAAATCGCATGCGTTCCAGCCTTGTAGAGCCAGTATATGCTTCTGTCTCTATGAAGATGAGTACACCTTTTCGTACCAGATTATTTTTCACCTTGTTGAATGTTTCTTTATACCGCTGGTTAAACGTCCTGAAATCATACTTCCTCTCAGGTCTTGCACAACCATATAATCTCTCGAAGTATTCGATATCAACTTCTTGGTTAATCTTATTGAGCAAGTGGAGGAATACCACTTCCTCATAGGTTAGTGAGCTAAGTGCTTCCTTTATGCCAATATTGGAGAGGAAGAAGTTTTCAAAGATGTCACGAGAGGTGGCCTCCTTGGCAGGAAAACCACGGTTTTTACAAATTGCCTTTATATCAGAGTCATTGAGTTCACTTTTACACATCTGCTTTAACTTGAGTTGCATATCCTCTCAATCGCACCTCCCAGATTTCCGTGCCATATCCCTTCGTTTCTTTTATCCCCAATCTCCTGAGCAATCCTGAGAGCTTTTTCATAGCACCCTGCGGCTTTTTTCATATCGCCCATATCACCGTGGG
>JAWOKW010000371.1:0-2737 GCA_033854095.1 Candidatus Methanoperedens sp.
AAGACAATGCTACTCAACGCCCGCCGGATATTTCAGGAAGAAACAGGTACCGAGAGAATACTCCTTGTTATTAGGGGTATCACAGGGCACAAGCTGACAGCAGAGTGATGAGTAACTATTTATCGAAAAACCAATATATATATATATATAGCACAACCATTATGTTAATATAAGATTTGAGCTTATTGGTCAATATATAGTATAAATCTAAACTGTGTCAAATGGGAGATAAAAGAATCACATTAAAAGAGAGGATATGACTGATGAACAACCCTTAAATGAACCGGAAAAATCGCGCCAAGAAACGGTTGGACAAGAAAAATCAGAAACCCTAAGGCAGCAGGCAGAGAAAGTGTTGGATGGTCAGATTGTAGATTTGCAGAAGCTATCGACAGAGGATATCCGACATTTAGTTCACGAACTGAGCGTGCACCAGATTGAACTGGAAATGCAGAATGAAGAGCTTCGCAGGATACAGAGAGAACTTGAAGAATCACGCAACAGGTATTCTGACCTTTATGATTTCGCTCCAGTAGGTTATTTCACTCTTGATAAGAAGGGTTTTATCATAGAAGTAAACCTCACAGGTTCCAGTAAGTTAGGTGTAGAAAGAAGCTTTTTGATTAAAACACCATTTTCTGCTTATGCTGCTTCCAGCAGCAGGGATGCATTTTATCTACACCTCAGGCAGGTTTTTAGAACCAATACCAAGCAGACTTGCGAAATCAAACTTGTGGATATAAAAAAGAATGAATTCGATGCTCTACTGGAAAGTCAGGCAATACAGGATAGTGAGGGTAACTTCAGCCAATGTAGAACAGCGGTAATCGATATTACGAAGAGAAAGAGACTTGAATCGCATTTATTACGTATGCAGAGAATGGAGAGTATAAACACTCTTGCAGGTGGCATAGCGCATGATCTCAACAATATGCTTACTCCCATAACGATGTCTCTGCATATATTAAAACAAAAACTCAAAGATGAGGAGAGTCAGAAATTGCTTACTGCTCTTGAGCAGAACTCCCGGCGCAGTGCTGATTTAATAAAGCAAGTCATGTCTTTTGCACGTGGGATAGAGGGTGAACGCAAACCTCTTGCGGTAACACATCTTATATCTGAAATTGAGGAAATCGCAAAAGAAACATTCCCAAGAGATATCGAATTCAAAAAAGATGTACCGGATGACCTCTGGACAATATCCGGAGATGCCACACAGTTGCATCAGGTCATAATGAACCTTTGTGTAAATGCTCGTGATTCTATGCCGTATGGCGGTATATTAAGTATCACAGCTTCGAATTTTTATGTTGATAAGAACTATGTGAGGATGTATACCGATGCAAAAATCGGCTCATATGTTGTCATTATAGTCTCAGATACTGGAACAGGTATTCCTCCCGAAATAAAAGATAGAATCTTTGAGCCGTTTTTCACGACAAAGGAGGTTGGTAAAGGAACTGGACTTGGCTTATCAACAGCACTTGCAATTGTGAAGAGCCACGGCGGATTCATAGATGTAAATAGCGAAGTTGGAAAAGGAACAACATTCAAGGTATATTTTCCAGCGATTAAAACAGAGCTACAGGAAGAAGAGGGACAGAAGCTTGAAATGCCAACAGGGAATGGAGAATTTATTCTCGTTGCGGAAGACGAAGGCTCAATTAGTGAAATTACAGTCTCAACTTTGGAAACATATGGATATAAAGTGCTCGTGGCCCAGGATGGAGCAGAAGCAGTAGCATTACATGCCCAAAATATGGATAAAATCAAAGTTGTTCTTATGGATATGATAATGCCTGTTATGGATGGTGAAGCGAGCATAAAAGCGATTCGGAGAGTTAATCCTGAGGTCAAAATTATCGTAGTCAGTGGATTAGCAGAAAAAAATAAACTTAAAAAAGTCTCTGATTATACAAACGCCTTCTTGCCAAAGCCTTACACTGCTGAGAAGTTACTCAAAACCATACATGAGGTTTTATGCGCGAAATAAGAGATAACAGGTAATAAACTCTTTTTTATTCATGGTAGAAAATATTCAGGCACGCTCCGAAACTTACAACCTAAAACCACTTATCCAGAGTCTGCTGCCCTTCTTCCGAGGCTTCTACCAGGCGCTCTACGGCCTTTGATACCCGTGCCTCCGAGAAATCATGCTCCTTGCAGAGAAATTCGATTATGGCGGATGAATCGGGTTTCCTCCATTTGATATCATAATCCGGCGTTACATCAGAAGCGAGGAACAGCTCCCTTATCTCTGCCAGGTGCTTGATATCTGCATTTATTTCTCCAAGCGCACCTTCGATACTGCCATGTTTCTTTATCAGTTTCAAGGCTTTCTTCGGACCTATTCCCTTGATGCCCGGGTTATAATCGGTTCCGACAAGAAATGCTATATCGACAAGCTGCTCCCTTGTTATCCCGAGTTTGCGAAGCCCGCTTTCAAGTTCTATGATTTCGCACTTTACATCCACATAGATCCCTTTTCTGGGAAGCTTTCGTTTCCCCGTAGCAGCCAGGTTCCTTACAACCACAGGAGCGCCGAAAAGAAGCGCATCGTAGTCCTGGGAGCCCACAGCATAGGCATCGCCGTTCATGGCTATGAGAGCAGCCTGCGCCTCGCCTTCCGAGGGTGCCTGGATTACCGGGAATCCCATGAGCGAAAGAAGTTTTTTGGCATCTTCGATCATGTTCCCGCGAATATGTGATGATGCCTGGGCGTACTTAAGCGCCTCTT